>JAEZLJ010000044.1 GCA_023415275.1 Bacteroidota bacterium | reverse complement strand
AGTATCCATTTGAGTACAAGTTCATAGATGAAGAGTATGCCCGCAAATTTGATGATGAAAAGAGAACCGGAACACTTACTGCCTTATTTGCAGGGTTAACCATTTTTATATCCTGCCTGGGGCTCTTTGGATTAGCCGCCTATATGGCACAAAACCGTATAAAGGAAATTGGCGTTCGCAAAGTGTTGGGTGCTTCTGTCACCAACATTACCACTTTGCTGTCTAAAGATTTTCTCAAGCTTGTCATTATTGCATTGCTCATCGCTTCTCCCATTGCAGGCTTTACCATGTATAAGTGGTTGCAGAACTACCCGTACAGGGTTAACCTTGAATGGTGGGTATTTGTGTTAGCTGGCATGTGCGCCATTTCCATAGCCATACTTACAGTAAGTTTCCAGGCCGTTAAGGCAGCTATGGCTAATCCTGTTAATAATTTACGTACAGAATAAGAAGTATTAAACAAACTATATGTTTAAGAATTATCTAAAGACTGCTATTCGTAACCTGCTGCGTTCTAAAGGTTTTACCATAATTAATATTGCCAGCCTGGCAATTGGTATAACCGGGTGTTTGGTAATTGCCTTGTTTGTAATTGATGAGTTGAAGTTTGATCGATCTATAAGAGGCGGTGAAAATGTTTATCGAATCTATACTGAGAGATCTGACAATAATGTAAGTACGAAAGCTGCGGTTGTGGCACCGGCCATTGCAAGTTACCTGGACCAGCAATATCCTGAAGTGGACACCACTTTAAGGATACTTATGGTGTCAGATAAATTCCTTTTTGAAGCCAACCAGAAGTCCAACTATGAAAATAAAGGCTGGTATACCGAAGCCTCTTTTTTTAAACTATTTCCACTCAACTTCAAGAAAGGTGACCCGGCTACGGCTTTGACAGGGCCTGAATCAATGGTCGTAACCAGTGATCTTGCTGAAAAATATTTTGGTAAAGAGAATCCTATAGGTCAAACTATTAAAATAGATAAGCAGGATTTTACAGTAACCGGGGTACTGGACCAGTTGCCATCTCATTTTCACCTGGATTTTCATTACCTCATGTCCTTAGCATCTACAAGTATTCCTCCTGAAAGAATGAAGAGCTGGGACTGGAGCCAGTTTTATACTTATGTCAGGCTGAAACCGGGTGCCAATGTGCAAAGATTGCAGGATAAATTCCAGGCATATATAAAAAAGGAAATAACTCCCAGGCAGCAGCAATCAGGGATGACGATCATTCCCTTTTTCCAGCCTTTGCAAAATATCCATCTTCAGTCATCTGATTTTGTATATGATAATGCCGTCCGCGGAAATGAAACTTATGTGAAAGGGCTTTCAGTTATTGCTTTATTTGTGCTGATTATTGCATGCTTCAATTTTATTAACCTGGCCACTGCCCGGTCCTTCAGGAGGGCCAAAGAAATAGGTGTTAGGAAAGTGATTGGTGCTGATCGCAAGCAATTGATCTTTCAGTTCATTGGCGAAACCGTGCTGCTGTCGCTTGGCTCCGTTTTGATAGCAACCATTATTACTTTTTTGATTATCCCTTACGTGAATTCATTTACAGGCAAATCCATTCAATTTAATCCCTTTACACACCCGATGATGGCAATCTTACTGTTAGCATCAGGGTTGCTGATTGGTATATTGGCCGGCCTTTATCCTGCCTTCGTTCTTTCTGGTTTTCAGCCTATCAAAGTATTAAAGACAATGAATATTGGAGGGGAAGGGGTTCATACAGGGTGGTTAAGAAAAGGTTTAGTGGTCATACAGTTTGCTTTATCTGCATTGCTGATTGTTTCTTCTATTATAGTGTATAAGCAAGTCAGGTATATGAATCAAAAAGACCTGGGTTTTCAAAAGGAGCAGGTTTTGTATTTCCAGGTGCGCGGAGATGTGGAAAAAAACCTCGAGGCTTTCAAATCAGAATTAAGGCGTTCTGCACATATTATTTCCGTGACCTCAGGCTATGGATTGCCCGGTGATCAATTTGCCGGCGATAATATTAATGTCCCGGGTAAGTCAGGCAACAAAAATTATCCTGCTAATGTTTTTATTGGGGACTTTGATTACATTAAAACACTTGGGTTGCGACTTGTTGCAGGCCGAGACTTTTCGAGGGATATGTCCACAGATGAGGAAGAGGCATTTATTATTAATGAAACTGCAGTTAAAGACCTTGGATTTGGAACTCCAGAAAAAGCAATTGGACAGCGATTGAACTGGGATAAATGGGTGCCTGATTCCTTGCATCCTGTTAAGGAAGGCAGGGTGATCGGTGTGGTCCAGGATTTTAACTATAAAAGTCTGCATGAAAAAATCACGGCCTCAGTCATACAGATCTATCCCAAAATAGTATATAAAGTTGCGATTAAGATCAAGCCCGATGATATCCCATCTACTATTGCCTATGTCAACAGGATTTGGAACCAATTTTCTCCTGGGTATCCGCTGGCCTATCAGTTTTTAGACGAGAGTTACGATACGATGTACCGTTCGGAAGAAAAACTAGGCAGTCTTCTCTGGGCTTTCACTGCTATGGCAATCATTATAGGCTGTATGGGCTTGTTTGCATTGGCTGCCCTAAGCGCAGAACAGCGCATCAAGGAAATCGGCATTCGCAAGGTACTGGGGGCAAGTATTTTCAATATTATAAGATTGTTATCTGCCAGGTTTTTATTGCTGGTCCTGATCTCTTCCTTCATAGCATTCCCTATCGCGTGGTGGGCAATGAATAATTGGCTGGATGATTTTCCATACAGGACGAACATCAGTATTTGGGTCTTCGTCGTTGCTGCTGTTGCAGCTGTGTTCATTGCATTGATAACGGTAAGTTTCCAGGCTATCAAAGCGGCACTGGCCAATCCTGTGAAAAGTTTGAGAGTAGAATAATTGAAAGCGGATATGAAAAATAGATAGTTATGTTTAAAAGTTATTTAAAGCTGGCATGGAGAAATATATGGAGGAACAAGGCTTTTTCCATTACTAACCTCTCCGGCCTAACCATCGGCATGACTTGCACCATGCTGATCTTTTTATGGGTAAAAGATGAATTAAGCTGGAATAAGTTCCAAACCGACCATCAAAATATTTACCAATTGATGGTGAACAGGGACTTTAATGGTGAAATAACTACAGATAAATCGGTGCCGTTTCCTTTGGCTGATGAACTGAAGAGGAATTTCCCCCAGGTCAAATATGCCTCAATCGATAATTATGGAAGCGACATTGTTTTGAAATACAATGAAACGATCATTAAAAAAAGGGCATTAAATGTTTCGCAGGATTACAACGATGTTTTTCAATGGAAGTTTGTTAAGGGCTCTGCTCATACTGCATTAAACCAACCTGAAAATTTAATCTTGACCGCTTCTACCGCCAGGGCATTATTTGGTGAGGCAGATCCCCTGGGGAAAGTGGTGAAAATTGATAACCGCTCGGATTATACCGTAAGTGCAGTTATTGAAGACGTGCCTGCAAATTCCAGCATTCAATTCAATGCCCTGGTGCCTTTCAATCCCCGCAGTGATTTTGTAAAGCAGGCCAGTACCGATTGGGTAAATTGTTTTAGTGAGACCTTCATCAGGTTACAACCGGGTACTGATGTGGCGGCATTGAACAGGCAGATATCTGCTTTAGCCAACAGCAGGGGAGAGAAGAAGAATTTTGCTTACTTCCTTCATCCCATGGATAAATGGCGTTTGTACAGTGATTTTAAAAATGGGGTCAATACAGGAGGAATGATATCCTATGTCAGGCTATTTACGATCATTGCAATTATTATCCTATTAATAGCCTGTGTCAATTTCATGAACCTGAGTACTGCAAAATCAGAAAAGAGGGCTAAAGAAGTAGGAATCCGGAAAACACTTGGTTCGGAAAGAAAGCAATTGCTTTTGCAATTCTACAGTGAATCCTTAATATTTTCTTTTGTTGCTTTTATTTTATCAATAGGGGCTGTTTTCCTTTTGCTGCCTTTATTTAATAGCATGATCAATAAAGAGCTGAGCCTGATTGTTTGGGATCCTGTTTTTCTACTTGTGGCTATTGCACTGATTTTGATCACAGGACTGGTAGCCGGGAGTTATCCTGCCTTATACCTGTCCTCCTTTAATCCAGTGAAAGTATTGAAAGGTACTTTCCTGGCAGGCAAAAATGCAGCACTTCCAAGAAAGGTACTTGTAGTGCTTCAGTTCAGTATATCGGTATTGTTGATCTCTTCCACTATATTGGTTTACCAGCAGATCCAACATGTCAAGAACCGCGATCTTGGATATAATCCTAATAATCTTATTTCAATTCCCTCATCAGATGATGCCAATAAAAATGCTGAAGTAATAAAGAATGAGCTGCTTCAGACAGGATTGATTGCAGCAGTTACCCGGACTTCTTCTTCTGTCACTGAAATATGGAACTATACACCTGCACCAAACTGGAAGGGTAAGCCTCAGAATACAGATCTTATTATGACTGCTATGCGCAGTGATATTGATTTTGGCAATACGGTTGGGACGAGCATGGTGCAGGGCCGTGATTTTAT
>JAEZLJ010000034.1 GCA_023415275.1 Bacteroidota bacterium | reverse complement strand
TCAACTAGGTATCAACTGCCTATCTACGCTATACTTAGTGCGTGATCACCACGCAGTATCTATACCGCAGGTAGGGGATAAGTAGGGCGTTGATAGGAAGGAGCTATGCTTTAGCCAGGGTGTAAACCGTAATCTATATGGCTACTGGTAGTAAGCAACCTACTGTTATTTCCAGATCAATAACCCAAAATGCGTTCGGCTGAAACGCTTTGGAAGGTTTAAAATTGGGATGCTACTGAACAGATGTTCCTTTAGAAAATAGGAAAGCCTTATAATCCTCAAGAACCCGTCAATTAATATATAAGGATTTGGATTCTATGAACGTTTCCCCGGCTCCGGACTCCTAACTCCGGGCTTCCGACTACAAATTCAGCTTCTTCATTTCTTTCACCGCATAGTCGCAGGCCCTTGCGGTAAGGGCCATGTAGGTCAATGATGGATTCAGGCACGCGGAGGAAGTCATACAGGAGCCATCAGTTATAAACACATTGGGCACTTCGTGCATCTGGTTCCAGGCATTTAGTACAGAAGTTTTGGGATCGCGGCCCATGCGGGCGATGCCCATTTCATGGTTGGCATTTCCCGGGAAAGAAATACTGCCACGCACGGAAGCATTCTTATAACCTGAAGCTTCCAGCATTTCAAGACCTGTGGCCTTTACGTCTTCATGCATGGCTCTTTCGTTTTCCCTGAATGCACAGTCAATAGCAATGACAGGCCGGCCCCACTGGTCTTTTTTAGAATGGTTTAAAGTAATGCGGTTATCAGCATATGGCAGGCATTCACCAAATGCATACAATCCCATTTGCCAGGGTCCCGGCTCAGTCAGTGCATCCTTCAATTCTGCTCCAAGCGCTATATCACTAAAAGGTTTGGTCCTGAAGGCACTGCCGCCAAAATGATAACCACGGATAAAGCCAGGGTGCTGTTCCGCGACATTCCGAAAGCGTGGTATATATATACTTACCGGCCGGCGGCCATAGTAATAGCTATCTTCAAAACCGGGAACTTCAGCAGAGAAGGAGAGGCCCTTATGGTGATCCATCAGGTTGCGTCCCACCTGGTCGCTGCCATTGCCCAATCCATTAGGAAAACGACTGGAGGTGGAATTTAAAAGTATAAACGCTGTAGCTACAGTGGAGGCATTAAGGAAAACCAGTTTTGCATAAAAGGCCTCCACTTGTTTGGTTTCAGTATCTATGATCTCCACGCCGCTTGCTTTTTGCTTTTGTTCATCGTAAAGCACTTTGTTTACCAATGAATGGGGACGGACTGTAAGGTTTCCCGTAGCGTATGCTGCAGGAATGGTACTGGCATTGGTACTAAAGTAAGCACCATAAGGACAACCTCTATGGCAAAGGTCGCGTGCCTGGCATTGACCCCTCCCTTTTACAGGCTTTGTGAGGTTAGCAGTTCGTCCCATAATGACGTTACGGTCTGGGAAACCTTTTTCCACCTGCCCCTTAAAATGTTTTTCCACGCAATTCATTTCAAACGGTGGCTGAAACTTTCCGTCAGGTATAACCGAAAGGCCATCCCTGTTTCCACTGACACCTATGAAAGATTCTACGTAGTCATACCAGGGCGCAATGTCCTTATAGCGAATAGGCCAGTCAACACCATGTCCATCTTTTTGATTGGCTTCAAAATCAAGGTCGCTCCAGCGGTAGCAAGCCCTTGCCCATAATAATGAACGCCCACCAACTATATCGCCCCTGATCCAGTCAAAGCGTTTGGTCTCCTCATATGGATTTTCCTGGTCATTGATATAGAAATGCTTGTTGTCCTCGCGGTAGGAATAGTGCCGGCTTTGTACAAAATTCCGTTTCTTGTCTTCCAGTGAAAGGGAAAGGCGGTGCGGAAAATCCCAGGGGTCTTTGGTGGCCGTAGGATATTCTCCATGCACCACATTGCGCCCCCTGTCGAGCAGCAGTACTTTTAATCCTTTTTCACAAAGTTCCTTAGCAGCCCAACCGCCGCTGATGCCTGAGCCTACAATAATGGCATCATATGTATTTTGTTGTTTGGCTTTAATGTTCAGTGAAGGATCTCCAGGCATAGGAAGGGTTTCTGGTTTATTGTTTTTTGTTTATGGTTTGTTAGGTCGAAGAGTATTATTTATAGCAAACGGTTCTTAAGCATCTGATCTAAATAAAGAAATGTCATTGTCAACTTTTCAACCTGTTAACTTATCAACTACCTCTTTTTTCATTTTTCATTTACCTCATCAAAATGCCGCCTCATTGCAACGGGGTAATCAGCAATCGCCACTTCAGGCGCCGCGATTTCAGGATGCCAGAGCTTTTCCCATTCAAAGCTATAATAGCCCTTATAACCTCCATTTGCCAAAGCATCTATAGCTTGAAAGATAGGAA
This sequence comes from Bacteroidota bacterium, assembly GCA_023415275.1. Lineage (GTDB taxonomy): Bacteria > Bacteroidota > Bacteroidia > Chitinophagales > Chitinophagaceae > Flavisolibacter. The sequence goes on along the minus strand of JAEZLJ010000034.1, from coordinate 41,070 downwards.
CATCGCCTTGTCCCAGTAAGGTATACTGAGGCTTGCCATCTACCAACTTTGCATCCTTGATGTGTGTATGACGAATGTATTTTTTCAGGCGCTCATAGACCATGGTAGGCGATTCTTTGGTCACTGTCCACATATTGCAGACATCCCATACCAGGCCCACGTTTGGATGATCAACTGCATGCATGACCTGGAGAATATCAGTTGTGGCGGTTACATCACCATGGGTTTCCATAAGCACCATAACCTTCGTATTGCTGGCATAAGCACCTAATTCCCTTAAGCCTTTGCTGATACGGGACAGGACTTCTTTTTTATCCTGCTCTTTGGGCAGGTTGTTAGGAAATACACGGACATAGGGACAATGTACCTGTGCTGCCAGGTCAATAAAGCGTTTTGCTTCTTCAAGGTTTTTTCCTCTTTCTGCACCCTCCGCATGCATATTGGCTGAAGAGCCCAGCCCAACGAAATGAAGTCCTTTTTTCTTCATCCTATTCATGGTCTCTTTTCTATGGTCAGCGGTAATGAATTCAGGACATTGGGTAAGATCCATCTGGCGCAACAAACCCCTGACTTCAATTCCCTGGTAGCCGTGACTGGATGCGAAATCTGTGATCTGTTCAAAAGTCCAGTCAGGGCAGCCAAGGGTAGAAAAGGATAACAAAAGAGGTTTTTTACGAAAGTCGAATGAAGTTCCGATGGTTATGGATCCCAGGAGCAGGGCGAACGTCCGCAAGAATTCCTTTCGGGTTGAAGTACGCATATCAGTAAAGCATAATGATATAAGGTTCAATATACAGTTTTATGAATAATAGCCTTGTTTAATAATTTCAAGGCATGTAAGGGTCAAAAGTCAACAGGCAGGATTTAAATGTGTAAAAAGATCTGCTTAAGGCTATTTTGAACATAGTTATCAACATTTCACAAAACAATGAAGGACTTACTTGCTTGGTAACAAAACGGCCTTTATTTTAGCCTTGGTTTTTCATAGGATATTGGATTTTACACGAGGCTGGATTTCTATCCGGCCTTTATTTTTTCCTTACGGTTACAGGTTCATTTCATTCATGTATATACTACGCATTTTCCCTAAAGCCATTATAGTAGATCTACGGTAGGATAAGTAATTACCATAAACAAAAAATCAGGTATAAAAGCTATTGTTTCAGAGCAGGCGGGGCCTTAGTTTTGTGTCAGAAGTTGATTGATACATATCAATCCATCCAGTATCCAGAAAACAACCGTCCAGTAAGTTATTATCCAAATCCAAAGAAAAACTAATCCAATATCAGTCAACTTCTTTCTTTTATCCTTTCGAATAACCAGATTCATATATCCATTGAACCCATTAAATCCAAATATCCCAACATTTCCAATCCTTTGAATGCCCAGGCGTCCAATACCGAAATAACCTAAACAAGAAGTACCGGCGACCTGAAAATACTGATCCCCTCGAAAGAGGGGATTTATTTTTATAGTTAATACTGGTCTTTAAAGAGGAGCTATAAAAATTATGAATAAGCTATTTCTATTCTGCTTCTTCTTTTTTCCGGGTCAAATTGGATAGGGTCACATTCAACTCAAAGCCCATAAGTATGGCCAGCGCATTTACATAGATCAATGACATGACAATGAAGATGGCACTGATGGATCCATATAACTTATTGTAGTTACTGAAGTTGTTCACATAAAAGGAAAACAACAGGGTGGTCAAAATCATTAATGCAGTAGCCAGGATGGAACCAGGAGTAAGAAAGGGCCATTTTTTAGTGATAGAAGGTCCGTGGCGGTATATAAATGAAACAATATAAAACAATAACAAGGCAATGAACACCCACCGGACATTGTAGATCATATTTTGCCAAAATGCACTATCAATGCCCAGCCAGTTCAATACTCGTCCCTGTGCAATGAGCAGGAATACAAAGAAGGCTACGAGCACAAACAAAATCAGGGTAAGCTGCAAGGCCACTATCCGTCTTTTGATAAACTTCCTTTTTCTGAAGCCAGGGTAATTTTTATCGAATGCCCTTAATATTCCCATCATGGCATTGCTGGAAAAATATATGGCCAGCAACAGACCAAATGACAAGAGTCCATTGCGGGGGCTATTCAGAAAATCGTTGAGAAAGGCGAGGATCACTGCATTATTCTTTTCCCCGGGGATAAGATCATGGATCAGCGAAAACAATTCCTGCACAAACTCTTTTGAAATGGGCAGTAAGGGCACCAGGGTAAAAACAAAGATGAGGGTAGGAGGTATGGCCATTACAATATTAAAGGAAATCCCCCCGGCTCTTTCTGTGAGGCTGGTGCGGCGCAACTGGGCCAGGAATAAAGGCCAGACCTCGTAAATAGACCACCCTTTAAAGCCAGGCAAATAAACCTTTTTGCTTTGGGCAACAATCTGTTGACCAGGCCCTGACTCGATGATCTGTTTGGTTATCCTGCTATGTAAAGCCATTATTTGGTTTCTGCACTGGCCCTATTGGAAGAATCTCTCCGGTTCAAAGCCTGCTGGTACAATTTAGCCTTTTTCAGGTGTTCCTCATATGACGTGCTAAAGTCATGTTGCTGTTTGAAATCAGGACTGGCCACAAAATAGAGGTAATCCGTTTGGGGTGCATTCAATACGGCATCAATTGATTTTTTTGATGGCGTACAGATGGGGCCTGGTGGCAACCCTTTATTGCGATAAGTATTATAAGGAGATTCTACCTCCAGGTATTTTTCATAGATCCTTTTTAGGCCAAAATCCTTTAAGGCAAATTTCACTGTAGGATCTGCCTGTAAAGGCATACCCTTGTTCATCCGATTCAGGTACACGCTGGCAATGTTGCCTTTTTCATTATTGTTATTGGTTTCTTCCTCTATAATAGAAGCCAATGTATAAGCTTGAACGGGCGTGAGGCCATGAGCTTGTGCCTTCTGTTTTCTTTCATCTGTCCAGAACTTTTTAGACTCATCAAAAAGTTTCTGAAACACCACTGAAGGTTCGGAATTCCAGAAATAGGTGTAAGTGTCAGGTATCACTGCCGACATAACAGTGGTAGAGTCCAGCCCAAAGTCCTTTAAGGAATCACTGCTGGATAGATAACGCAACATGTGTAAAGAATCAAATTCAAATTTGTTCCCGGCCAGCCTGGCCAGGTCTTCACGTGTGCGCAATTTAGTAATGACCAGTTTCACCGGTGTCTGGCGTCCATTGCGAAGCATACGAACGAGTGAAAAGAGACTGGTGCCCTTTTTGATCTCATATTTTCCCGGTTTGATGGAACTCCAGTAGTTCATCCAGGAAGCAAGCATTTTGAAGATCTTAGGGTTATAAACAATATCATTCTTATCAATTGAATCGAGTACCGCCTGTTTGGTGGGTGCCTTAGTCCTGATATACAACACCTTCTTATCGTTTGAAAACCCTGTAGCCGGACCCAATAAAAACCAACCTGCAGCCAACACTCCGATTAAAAGGAGTATCACAATTGCCCATACAACTTTCTTCATAGATTCAAAGTAAATAAAAAACCCTGTCTTTCAAGACAGACCCTAACCAAATAGCTGGAAAAATCATACCTGATAGATCCACTTTCCATTCCATGAAGAATTCCATCTAACCGGTGGAACAATTGAATTGTTTGAACTACAGTAAACTTATTGCTCCCTTGCACTGCCCGGTTAAGGCTGTTTTTTATTTTATTGAAACTCTGCCAGGCAGGTACCGGTAAAGCGTCAAGGTTAAAATGCGAGAATAATCGGAAACAGCAGGTGAAGTGAGACAACTGATAGAATCTTTAAGCCCGAAAACCAAATTAGAGAACATTAATTTGATCTAAAGATCTAAGTAAAATTAATTTTGCTGTAGGATATAATTGGTTGTACAATTCATTTTTAATTCTAAACGATCTACTAATGCAAGCACAATTAATTACTTATCAATTAAAAGACATTTCCCAGGCGGAATATCTTAAACAAATGGTTGAACCCGATGCTCCCATTTTAGCGAATGTTAAAGGTCTTATTTCAAAAGTTTGGTTGTCTGATGAAGGCAAAAACACTTTTGGAGGTTTCTATTTGTGGGAAAGTAAAACTGCAATGGAAGATTTTATGCATTCTGATCTTGTAAAAGCGGTGGTAAGCAGACCATTTGTAAAAAACGTTTCTTCTGTTGACTTTGAAGTAAATCAAAAAGCTTCATTAATTACCAGGGGTATAAATAGTGAGCTTTAATGAATATTTATTTATACCATTAATATAAATTGAAAAATGGTCAGATACTGATGTAAAAACTTTCAAGAATATTCATGTTTTTTTACAGGTCAGACTGACAACAGTTTGGTTTTTTAGAAAATTACTTTCCTGTATTTCATCTTCGGAAGTATTGGGCAGCCTATTATGATTGAATTTAATGCTGCTTTCTGCTTAAAAAACTAAACAAAAACCATCTTTCTGGTTTTTTCATGGGATTTTTAAACAATAATTGTTTTCGGTAAATTACGTTGCTTTAATTTAGTGGCCACCCTTTATACATGAAACTTTCTCACAGTTCGTTGACTTTCTCAAATCAGATTTCACTGGAAAAATTGATGCAACAAGCACCTGTTGCTTTTTCCATGATTATCGGTACCAATTTTATTATTCAATATGCAAATAATAAGCAACTTGAACTTTGGGATAAAACAGAAATTGAAGTTTTCAATAAGCCATTATTCGAAGTTTTCCCCGGCCTTAGATATCATTCATTTGAAGAGCTGCTTACAAAGGTTTATCGGGAAGGTGCAACTTATACAGGAATTGAAGTGCCAACACGATTGTATCGTAATAGCAAGTTTGAAGATTGCTGGTTTAGTTTTTCTTACGAGCCTTTTAGAAACGATATAGGTGATGTTGAAGGTATTATGGTAATGTCGACCGACGTTACAGAGCTGGTAAAAGAGAGAAAACTAAAACTGGAAAACGAGGAACTTAAACAGTCCAATCAAACTACACAGACACTTCTTACCCATTTAACACTTGCAACCACATCGGCCAACGTTGGAACATGGTTATATGACCTTAAGGAAGGAACACTTGTTTGGTCTGCCCTTCACAAACAAATGTGGGGCTACGATGAAAGCAGGACTAGTTTGAGTTATGAGCATTGGCATAAAGTTATCCATGCTGATGATGTGCCAAGATGTTTCGACGAACTTAAAGAGTCACTGGAACAAAAAAGGTTATACGAGGTTGAATATCGTATTGTCCCTGCCAATGGTGCCCCAATGAGGTGGGTTAGATCTGTTGGCAAGTATTATTTTGATGGAAATGGGGAAGTAATCAACATGACTGGTGTCACAATGGATATTACCAATGAAACCATTACCAGGCACCAGATCGAGGAAAGCGAAAAACGTTTCAGGGGAACATTTGAAAATGCAGCGGTAGGTATAGCCCACGTTGCCCTTGATGGACGATGGCTTATGGTGAATGACCGGATGTGCCGCATTGTGGGTTACACAAAGGAAGAATTGTTGCATAGAAATTTCCAGGATCTAACTTATGCTGAGGATTTATCCATCGACCTGGAGTATATGAATAGCCTTTTACAAGGCCATTCGGATAGTTATTCAATGGAGAAAAGGTATCTCCATAAAAAAGGAGATATTGTTTGGGTTAATCTAACTGTGTCACTTGTCCGGGATCAGAGTGAAAATCCTCAATATTTTATTTCTATTGTTGAAAACATAACAGAACGCAAGAAAGCTGAAAACAATCTAAAAGAAACGAATGAGCGTCTCAAGGCAGCTCTTGATGCCTCATCTACCGGAACATTCATATGGAACATTCAAACAAATGAACTTTCGTGGGATGAAAACCTGGATCGGTTATTCGGACTCTCTTCTGGAACTTCTGTAAGAAGTTTACATAAGTTTATTGAAACAGTTCATCCGGCAGATAGGCAGGCTGTTATCGATGCCTGTGCCAAATGTGCAAGCGAAGGTGCTGATTTCGAGATGGAATTCCGTGTCGTGTATCCCGATGGAAGTATTCATTGGCTTTTTGACAAAGGAAAAACATACAGGGATCATGAAGGAATACCTCTTTACATGACAGGTGCCTGCGTTGATATTACGCGGCAGAAAAAAGCAGATGAAATTATTAAGGAGAATGAGCAACGCTTTCGCATTTTACTAGATACGCTGCCACAAATGGTGTGGGTAAGAGATGCAAATGGAGGTATTGAATATGCATCTAAAAGCTGGCAACAATATTCAGGTATTGAAAATATGGATGAAGCCTGGATACAGATAGTTCATCCGGATGATTGGATTTCCATCATGGAACAATGGGAAAAGGACTATACAGCTGGCCGCTCTTGCAAATACGAGGTACGATTAAGAAGTAAAGAAGGTGAATACAGGTGGCACTATTCCATTGCCGAACCTATTAAAGATGATAAGGGAATAATTGTAAAATGGATAGGTACCATATCCGATATCCATGTACAGAAAGTGTTTACAGAAAAACTGGAAAAAGAAGTAGGGGAGAGAACGAAAGAATTACATCGTTCCAACCAGGATCTTCAGCAATTTGCACACGTAGCTTCCCATGATTTAAAAGAACCAGTCAGGAAGATTCTTTTCTTTGGCGGAAAGCTTAAAGATGAAATGAAAGATCATTCTTCACCAGCGGCTTCCCGGTATATTCAAAAAATTGAAAATGCTGTATCCAGGATGCAGTCAATGATAGACGGTGTATTAATGTATTCTTCCCTGACTGAGAAAAATCAACAATTTGACAGCGTCGACATAAACCGCATGATCGATGACATTGTCGATGATCTTGAGATTTCGATTCATCAAAAGGAGGCCAGGATTGAAAAAACGGACTTGCCAATTATTAAGGGTTATCCAATTTTACTTCACCAGCTATTTTATAACCTGTTCAATAATTCTCTAAAATTTTCCAAACCAGATGTAAAACCATTAATTAAGATTTCAGCAAAACATCTGGAAAGCAAACAAATGATAGAGATCGTTGTTAAGGACAACGGAATTGGGTTTCATCCAAGGTATAACGAAGAAATCTTTAAAACCTTTATCAGGCTATATTCCAAGGATCATTTTGAAGGAACTGGCCTTGGATTGTCTTTGTGTAAAAAGATTGTTGAACGTCATGGCGGCACTATCATTGCAAATAGCGAAGAAGGCAATGGTGCCGAATTCACAATTACATTGCCGATGCTGTAGAGCGCCGGATCCTGTACCAGATTCTCACTTTCAGGTAAGGTATATGATTTTGTTTGCTCTGGATAAGATTAAACGAATGAGGATACGTTCAAAACCCTCCTAGGTAAACTAGAGAACAATATTTATTGTTTATGGTTGTTTAGGTATAATAGAATTTATAGAATACAATCTATCTTTTATGGTTAAAGATTAGGCAGAAAACTTCACTGTTTGAATGTCATTGTAAGGAGGAAAAAATTTTAACATGCGAATCGCAACAGGAGTAAGACACTTCATAATAAAAGGGTCACTTCCCGGGGAAGGACCCTTTATCAGTTAATAGTAATGGAGTTATTTTAAAACCTCCTATTTTATCTCCACACAAAGTCATTCAAACTAACGTATATCCTTTCATTAGAAGTATTGGTCCATATAGAATATGCGCTCGGGTAATAAGTATTTGAGGGAGCAAAATGAATGGGTTGGGGGAACTCCTTTGATACCGCTGTTCCAGACAATAAAAATGACCTGGTGATCATGGGTTCTATAAAGATCACCTCTCCATTATTGGAGCCATAGATCATTGTATAAGTAAAAGGTGCCATGGTAGGGGGCAGTTCAGGTGAATGAGGATCCAGCCAATGGGTACCCATTTGAGGGACGGTAGCACCCTGTATCACATAGGATGCAGGAAGGTACCCAGCAGGAGGGGCAGCCCCTGGCACGCCTGTGATGCTCATTTGCTGATCAAGGCTTATTTTATAGAAATGCAAATCAAAATGGGGGACATCGTAAATGTGTTCGGGTTCATGCCCATGGGGATTCCAGTTGATAGTAATATGGTCGAATGGAGTGACAGCCGCCGCTTTCTGATGCAAGGGCAAAACAAAGGTACTGGCAGCCATATCCATTGGGTCCTGAGGTAATCCATCCATCGATTTGGCTGTCAGTTCTATACCTATGGCTAGTGGCTTATTATCGGCACGGCTGATATTGATCCACGAACGTGCATGGCCATTACCCATTTGCACGGCAGGCCCGTAAAATGTATTGTAGTCTTGCGCATTGGCCCTGGCAACAGAAGAAGTTATGGAATTTGAGAAATTGGGCATAATGATCTTTTCGGTTGCTGACAAGGTTTCTTTATTAGCTAACACGTCTTTCTGAACCTGTTTCTGACAGGAGGTAATGATTAATAAGCATACCGCAGGGACAAGCATACCCTGCAAATGGTTGATTCGTTTCATAAATGTTTAATTGTTTAATTAGGAAATATGAAGTTTTCCAGAAAGGAGCGTGGCAGTTGCTTTAATAAGTGCGGAAGACTATGAATATACCAAACTTTCTCAAGCTCTGTAAATTTATTATCTGTTCTGATATCCTGTTGGATTTAGGGTTAAACAGATATTTTATTTAATAGGGTAACTACAGTATTATGGTAGTCCTGGTTATTTCTCCTTCTGATAGTTTATTATACAACCCGCGAGTCAACTTGCCTGGAAGCAAGTGAGACACGCGGGGGGAAGAGAATTTGTCTTGGGTTCCAGGGGTTAAACAATTTTAATATTGCCAGAAAGGCAATTTCAAAGCTTTTTTTAATCTCTTCCTTGAATTTTTAGTGTTTATTAATTGAGTTTGCCTCTTATATATTTGATAGGATACAGGAATTTTGCATAATAATTGTTTCCAGCAATTTTTAGTATGACTTCCGCCAATACTATCAACGAAACGAGATGCTTAAACTGTAATGCTATTGTGAATGGAAATTTCTGTTCTAATTGTGGGCAAAGGAAGGAAGTGTCAAAGCTAACATGGAATTCACTGGTATACGAACTCCTTCATTTTTTTAGTCACATCGAAAAGTCTTTCATCAATACTTCATTTAAGCTGTTAATTCGGCCAGAAATCGTAATTGGTGAATACTTAAAAGGAAAAAGAATAAAGTATTTTAAACCTCTAAGCCTCTTTCTTATATGGGTAACTATTCATTTACTCATTTATCAATTTACAGTTTCAATAATGGGCTACAAGAATTTGCGTACTGACGTTGAGGTTGGCACCTATATCGTGAAACATACTGCGTTGTTTGGACTATTGCTATTCCCGATTTTATCGATCGCTTTATGGTTAATCGTCGCACGTTCCAAACTAAATTACATAGAGACCTTTATAGTTATTTTATATTCTTTTGCTGCAGTGGAAATTCTTATTTCCCTCCAGATTATGATAAAGGGGCTATTATTTAGATCGAATTTTTTAACCAACAATTTTCCCTTGCAAGTCAAAATAGTAAGCGTTATTTGGGCGCTTTACTGCTTCACAATGCTTTTTAGGCACCAGAAAATAAAATTTTTGATACCAAGGATCCTCGTATGTCTTGTTATTGGAATTCTAGTCAATACCAAGTTAACTCCAATTGTTGCTAATCTTATTTTTAAATATTAAGTGTGGCTATTGTTTTTAATACATTTTAAAAAACTTCGGGAAGTCGGGAACGTGAAGCAGATAGTAAAATAAATGCCTTAGATAAAAAAACTAGCAGTTTCTGGCTTATGGTTTATTATTTATGGTTTTGTAGGGTGAAGAGGCCCTTGTTTTATGACATGATTTAAGATTAATGGAAGGGACAATAGGGAAAAAATAACCACAGAGCAGATATACATAGAATGATGAATTCGAAGGAATTAGGTGGGAGAGGCTTTTTTATTGGGAACGTGCTTTCGGATTAAGAGAAGGGACTATCGGGACGGTGGGGCAGGGGAATGACAAATATTGAGATTTATTTGCTACGGGTCAGGTTGCCTGGGGCAAGTGAGACACGCGGGTAAGAAAAGTGAGCATCGTGGGCGAAGAATATTGTGTTAGAAGCCTCAATGTTATATTTAAATATATTTGAGCACATTTAATCTAAACCATGAAAACCTGTAAAAAACTAACGTTGCTTTCATTTTTATTTTTTGCATCTTATTATCATTCCTTTGCCCAAAACAATGAAAAAAAGGGTTCTGCTGTTCGGTTTTTAATTAGAGGTGCACTTGAACTGGGTGGTGACAACGTCGCTGAAGTTTATTTTACCAATGGAGAGAAACAATCTGTGAAGGCTGGGCAAGGCGGTTCAATTGCCATTGGCGGGGAATTTCAGATGCCAAATGTAGAGAGCTTGCTATTCCATGCTACAGTGGGATATAAATATGTAACCACCAAGGCTGATAATGTACACATCCGATTAACCCGCGTGCCAATACAGTTCACTGCCAATTGGATGGCCACTAAGAAACTGCGTTTGGGTGCCGGAATTGCTACGCACCAGGCTATTCGATTTAAGACAGATGGCCTCGGGGAAGACATTAGCTTTAATAGTGCAACAGGTCCGACATTCGAGGTGGCCTATAGTGGAATAGGTATTAGCTACACGGCAATGACCTATAAAGACCAAAATAATCACTCTTATTCAGCTAATGCAATTGGGCTTTCCTTCACGCTTACCATACCAAAGAGGTAAGAATAGCCTTTTTCGTAATTCACCCAGGAATGTGCTAGAATGTTGATGACTATCCTGATTGAGGGAAATATTCGTTTGTGATAGTCATGTTTAATTATCCTTGTTGTTTGTTATACAACCGCGAGTCAACTTGCCAGGTGGCAAGTGAGACCCGTGGGGGAAGAAAAAGTACAGTTAGTCCCGGATGGCTAATGTAGGTTTACTTTCAACCTGAGCTTTTGTAAAACCGGGTTTGGGAATTAGCCTTCGGGTTTTGCAATTCTATTGAGCTTTTGTACATTGGCCATATTAAATTTATGATACGGCCAAGGCCAGGCAGAAGGAATTCTATTTTTCAACCTTTCCAAAGTTCCGGACGTTGGCCGCAAGTTCTTTCCTTGAATTGTAAAAACTACTTCTGAAATGCGATCGGTTTTTTTTTGGACATTTTCTTTTTTCTACACCAATTATACCTCAGCACAAAAGACTGATACCTCATTTTATTCAGTAGTAATAAATGGATATATAGCCGGAGAGCAAAAGACTTGGAAGGAAAACAGTAACGAGTTTCACTACATCTATTTTTATAATGACCGAGGAAGAGGCGAAAATTATCATCAGACTATCCGGACAGATGAAAAAGGTCAGATTATTACGGCAAGTTCAAGTGGAGTCGACTATCACAAAAACCCATTCTCATTCAAATATTTTATCGAAAACGACTCCGCAGTTTGGATCACCAACAATGATACAAATTCTGTAAAATACAATAACCAACTATATAGCCTTTCAGCCGCCCCGGGGGTTTTTGAATTAAAATTAAAATGGCTGTTAAAGCAACCAAATTATTCTGCAGTCAATTTTTTTGGCAATACGACTTTTTTAAAGAGTGCATCTGTAACGAAAAGTATTTCATTGGGTGGCAAGGGAGCATCGCTCAAACTATTTGAATTATATTTCAATAGAGATCCAGCACCATTGCAACTATGGCTTACCGATGATTTGCACTTTTTTGCAGGGAACGGTGTTATATTAAAAGGTTATGAAAAGTGGATAGATACCTTAGCCGTTATAGCGGATATGGCTGGTGCCGATGATTTGAAGCACCAGGCAAATCTATTTTCGGAACCGATAAAAAAACACCTGCTTATCACTCACACAAATTTGTTTCACTCTTCGAAGGCTTATGTTCAGCAAAACATGTCCTTAGAATTGTTGAATGGAAAAATCATTTCTATTTTTCCCAGCAACCAAAAAAGAAAGATCCGGGCAGATTCCACCATTGATGCAAATGGAAAATTCCTGATGCCGGGATTGTGGGATATGCACAGTCATTACAATAAGTCAGAAGGCATTTCGTATTTGGCAAGTGGAGTGACTCATGTTCGTGACATGGGTAATAGTTTTCTTATTCAAAATTGGCAACAACAAATAAGGAGCAATGAGCTATTAGGACCGGACATTAGTTATCTATCAGGTTTTATAGATAAGGAAGACTCGTTGCAAGGTCCCGTTGGCAAAATTGTTCGCACTTTAGAGGAAGCCTTAAAAGCGGTTGATTATTATCACCAAAAGGGGTACAACCAAATAAAACTGTATAGTTCCATTAAACCCAACTGGGTGAGGCTAATAACTGAACACGCGCATTCGTTGCGAATGCGTGTTGCGGGACATGTGCCAGCGTACATGAATGCTACCCAGGCAATTAATGCAGGTTATGATGAGATAACTCATAACAATATGATCTTTTTAAATTTTATGGGCGCAGATACGCTGGCAACGAACGGACTGCTTCGTATGAAACTTCCGGCACTGCTTGCAGGAACTATCAATTTGGAAAGCAGGGAGGTTAAATCGTTTGTACGATTAATGAAGAAAAAATCCGTGGTACACGATCCAACCCTTCGGGTGTACGAAACTCTATGGACCGGTTCATCCAGCATTGGAACTGAGGAAGAAAGGCCTGCATACCTTGCTTCATTCAATGCAACAAAGAAAATGGTTAAGTTACTATTTGACAATGGTATTGTATTGGTTGCCGGCACAGATGGAGGTGCCGGGAGCGGTTTACAACGAGAATTGGAAATTTATAATGAGGCAGGTATTCCGGCTAATGAAGTTTTAAAAATTGCCACCTACAATGCAGCAAAAGTTTGCAACTTGGAAAACACATATGGACAAATTAGAGTTGGAGCTGAGGCTGATTTTATTTTGATAAACGGTGATCCTGTGAAGAAGATTAGCGATACAAGAAGAGTAGAATGGACAATGAAAAACGGAAGAATGTATTTAAATAATTTCTTACTTGCGTCAAAAGATTCTAATTAAGTTTTTGAGTTAGTTTGGGAATCAATGCAATTATTTAGATTACGATTTTTACCTATAAATACAATATTATCGAATTATCTTAATAACATATGGATTTCGCCTGATAACTCCTCATCTTGATAAATTCAATTCTTTCTAGATAACTCTAAATAATAGCAATCGATTTTAATTAGCATATGGCATTTCAATACAAACCTCTAATGTTAAATGATAAATATTGAAGGGCTAGGAGGTCGGGATAGTGTGATGGCTGGTTTTACCTGCTAAAAGGCCTGGAGATATGTACAAATTCAGATAACAAAAATGGTGTGCCCACACTAAATAATTTATGGATTGATTGAAAGAAATGAAAAAGCCACTTAAAATAAGCGGCTTTTTCATTTAATATCGTTATGAAAAACTTTTTACTTATTAGGGCTGTTCTGTGGTTGTGCAGGAAAAGTGCCTGTGTTAGGAGCCTGCTGTGGTTGTTGTGCTGGCTGTTGCGCCGGAACCGGACCATTGGTTACATTATCAATACGATCACGTACCTGCCGGCCACCAGAAATAAAGAAAGTGGATACCAGGCAAAGAATGCCAATGACTGCAGCAAAGATCCAGGTACCTTTTTCCAAAACATCAGTAGTTTGCTTGACTCCCATGAATTGGGTGCTAAAACCGCCAATGCTTCCAGCCAGTCCGCCACCCTTGGGGTTTTGAACCAAAACGATCAGACTTAATATCACACAAGCCAAAATAATCAGGATAACGAATAACAAGGTCATATCAGGAATACTTTAAATTTTCAATTTTCGTTGCAAAATAAGCCCTTTTGGAGGGATTAAGCAAACTTAATTTGTTATAAACTTCTATAGCTTTTTGAGTATTTCCCTGCTTGATCCATACTTCTGCCATGGCTTCTGTCCATACACTGGCATCGTGTATAGAATTCATGGCCATATTCTGGACCTTGTTCTCAGAGCTGGCATCTACTGAAGTTCCCAGTTGAACAGCCGGAAGCCGCTTCATTGTCTTTAACCATTCCGTAAAGCTCTTTACCTGTTTTCCAAATTTATCCCTGGGCAATTCTTCCTGCGAGATCTTGATACCCTGTGAAGCAAAATAGTCCACAGTGTGGAAAGGTTCAAAGCTGATACCTGTATCCTTTACGGGTGCATTCAACTGGTCTTTTAACAGGCCTGTTTCCTTCAAACCGGGTAAGGGTATAGTATCTGTTTGTTCCGAAATGGCAACTTCAGTTCCTGTTTCCTGGTCTATGTTGTTTATTTCATTATGGTCAACAGGCTGTTGGTTGTTAATTTCAGTTACCTGGTTTTGAGTTTCATGGCTAACAGCTTCCATTTCAGTTACCTCCTGGCTTTGCAGGTCGGTAGGTTGAATGGCTCCAGCTTCGGCAAAATGGTCAGTCTCTATTGTAGCAGTTATATCCGCTTCATGAATGGGCTGTACCTCTTCAGGAATAGAGGGTAATTCTTCTTCAAATTGCGGGAGTTCTTTAATGTCTTCCACTGCAGCTTGAGGCTCATCAAAACTAAATTCAGTATAATACCTGTCAGCATTGATAAAATACTGAAACCCCAGCGGATCAGGATAATAAAGAATTGATTTCTGCAATTGAGCATCGTACAGGTCAGATCTTTCCTGTTTCAATTTTTCGAGCAAGAGAAATTGGGCGGGAGCAAAATATGGATAACGTTGTGCCAATCCTTTTACTTCCGACAGGTCACATTCTTCGATAGTTGCTTTGCCAAACAAATGTAGAGCCAGTGCATGGATTCTTTCGCTCATGTCGGCAATTTACTACCAATTGGAAAATATACGATTGAAAATTTCGTCGGTGAGGTTACGGATCATTTCATCCAATAAGCCAGCCTCTGCCTGCTGAAGACTTTTATTGGAATCAAAATCAAAACTCCGGCTGATGTCAAATTCCTGCACCTGGCTGGAAAGCTGATTATTCAGGATAATATGCACAGAGACGGTGAGCCTGTTCAATGAAGATTGGGCACGCCCATTGGTATTGGTAACCCCGGAAGTGCTCACCGAATAATCGGTGATACTGCCACTGATATCCCAGTTAGCATTATCGTTGGTGGTGCTGGAAAGCCTGGTCTGGCTGGTGATCTTTTGTTTTAACCTGTCTGTGAGTGTAGGACTTAATTGCGGATTTACATAGGGAGCCCTGTTCTCAATAAAGTTCACTCTAACTGTTTTAATGCTATCAGGTATGGTACCTACATCATTAAAGCTATAAATACCGCAGGAGGAAAAACTGAGATTTAAAAAGGTCAATAAGGTTCCGGCTAAGAGGAATAAGAAAATTTTAGATCTTACACGCATACTATTATTTTTCTTCCTGCCATTCATGTGAGGCATTGGGTTATTGGTCAATATCATATTCCTTCAACTTACGGTATAAGGTTCTTTCGCTGATGCCCAGGTCCATAGCTGCATCCTTTCTTTTGCCCCTGTGCTTTTTCAGGGCCTTTATAATAAGCTCTTTTTCCTTATCCATGATGTTCAGGCTTTCTTCCACTTCCTCATGTTCATGAATATCGCCGGCATGCATCACCACCGGTTGTGATGGAGAAGGCACATTTGAAGATACTAAAACCGGGGCTGGTATATCTGATGTTTGCAATTCTTTAACCTCATTCAAAAATGAAGGATTTTGATGCGCCAATGAAGGGTTTTGCATTACCTCGAAGAATAATCTTTTTAACTCTGTAACATCCCTTTTCATGTCAAAAAAGAGTTTGTACAGGATATCCCTTTCATTATTGAATTCATGAGATTCATGACCATTTACATGCGCAAGAACCGGGAGACGATTATTGTTGGTCTCTGGCAGGAATCTATTGAGTTCTTTAGCATTGATGTGCCTGTCCACCGCAAGTACAGATATCTGCTCTGCAATATTCTTTAGCTCCCTGATGTTCCCTGGGAAAGAATAATTCATCAATGCCTGGCGGGCTTCATCATCCAATTGTACAGGTGAGGTTTTATAACGCTCGGCAAAGTCCACTGCGAATTTGCGGAACAACAGGGGAATGTCTTCTTTACGGTCACGCAGGGAAGGCACCCTGATGGGAACTGTATTGAGGCGATAATAAAGATCTTCCCTGAATTTGTTTTGCTGCACTAATTGAAGCAGATCTTTATTGGTAGCCGCTATCACGCGCACATCAGTCTTTTGCACTTTAGAAGAGCCTACCCTGATAAATTCACCGCTTTCCAATACACGAAGCAACCTGGCCTGGGTACCCAATGGCATTTCTCCAATTTCATCAAGGAATATAGTACCGCTGTTGACGGTTTCAAAATATCCTTTACGGCTGTCAGCTGCGCCTGTAAAAGAGCCTTTCTCATGGCCAAACAATTCCGAGTCAATAGTACCTTCCGGAATGGCTCCGCAGTTAACGGCAATAAAAGGATTGTGCTTACGGGATGAAAGGGAATGTATGATATGTGAAAAAGCCTCTTTACCTACACCACTTTCACCGGATATTAAAACTGTCAAATCTGTATTGGCCACTTGTGTAGCCACCTGCAAGGCATAGTTCAATGCGGGTGAGTTGCCAATAATTCCAAACCTGTTTTTGATACTTTGTAGATCCATTCTATTGGTTTAAACTAATTCACCTAATAACGTGGCCTGGGTGCACTCATTCACTTTTACATGAACATAGTCGCCGGGCTGATGTTCAGAGGTTCCTTTAGGGAAAACAATGACCTTATTTTCACCTGACCTGCCCATCCAATGAGCATCGCTTTTTTTGGACACAGATTCTATCAACACCTTAAAGGTTTTGCCAAGATCCTTCTGATTGCTTTCCAGGGACAAGCGGTTTTGCACCTCCACGATCTCCTGCAACCTTCTTTTTTTAACCTCCAAAGGCACATCATCAGCATACCTGCGTTGCGCAAGGGTGCCTGGCCTTTCACTATAGAAGAACATATAGCTCATATCATACCGGGCAAATTCCATCATGTCCAGTGTATCCTGGTGGTCCTGTTCGGTTTCTGTACAAAATCCAGCAATGATATCAGAACTGATACCGCACCCGGGAAGGACCTCCCTGATCCTTTCTACTTTATTCTTATACCATTCTCTTGTATAGCTGCGGTTCATTAACTGCAGCACTCTGGTAGACCCGCTTTGAAGTGGCAGGTGAATGTATTTACAGATGTTCTCGTATTGAGCCATGGTTTGCAACACCTCTTCTGTAATATCTTTAGGATGAGAGGTGGAAAAACGCACACGCAGATCAGGAGAGATCTGGGCCACCATTTCTAAAAGACGCGCAAAGTTTACAGCACCTGGTTGAGCAGGTCCATTAGCCAGGGAATTTTCACCTGAGTTTTCCTGGCCTGGAATAAAATAGTAACTGTCAACATTTTGACCCAGCAGGGTAACTTCCTTATAACCTGATTCGAATAATTCCCTGCATTCTTTAAGAATACTTTGAGCATCACGGCTCCTTTCTCTTCCCCGGGTAAAAGGTACCACGCAAAAAGAGCACATATTATTACAACCCCTCATTATGCTTACGAAGGCTGTAATGCCATTACTATTTAACCTGACAGGGGAAATATCGGCATAGGTTTCGTCACGGCTCAACAGCACGTTCACACCTTTCTGGCCTCCGTCTGCTTCTTCAATCAACTGGGGCAAGGTGCGATAAGCATCCGGGCCAACCACTATATCCACCAGCTTTTCTTCCTCTAAAAATTTAGATTTCAAACGCTCTGCCATGCAGCCTAAAACTCCGATCAAGGTAGCAGGCCGGCCTTTTTTCAATTTTTTAAATTCCGTCAGGCGTTTTCTCACAGTTTGTTCTGCCTTCTCCCTGATAGAACAGGTATTCAATAATATCAAATCAGCCTCTTCAAAATTGCGGGTAGCCCCAAATCCTTCTGCAGACAAAATGGAAGCCACGATCTCACTATCGCTGAAATTCATCTGGCAGCCATAACTCTCAATATAAAATCGGCGCTTGTATAAATTAGGGTCATTCTCAAAGGGAGCAAAAGCTTCTCCCTGCCTGGCCTCATCATGCACCTTAGTGGTTGCTATATCAAACATAATTGCTCTAAAATTGGCTGCAAAGATAACTAATAAAGCTATGGGTGTGACAGTATGTCAGATTTTAAGAAATCACTTACAGATCAAAAAGGGAAAGTGAATACTGCTGAAGCTTCTGTACCTGTGTTACTGCTACCATTTGAATAGTTTGTTCTTTTTTGATCATTGGTAATGTTCTGTTTCCAGGTGGCTACCTTTGAAAGCAATGAAGCGTTTAGTGGTATTGGTCTTGATAACAAGCTTTTTAAACGGCTGGGCACAGGATAAAAACCTGGGATTGTTAACGGGTTCAGTGGTAGATGAACAAAGAAAAGCCCTGGCTGGAGCTACAGTTTTATTAATACCCTATGTTGATTCCACCCATGCCAAAACGGGAATTGCAGGACCAAATGGCGATTTCGAATTTAACCAGGTTCCCTTTGGCTTATACAAGCTTAAACTGTCTTATACAGGATTGCAAACTGTCGTATTGGATAGTATTAATTTCCGTTTGGAACGTTTTGATTTTAACCTGAATGATATCGTTCTGAAACAAAATGCAGCTCCGGGCCTTGATGCCATCATTGTGTATGCGGAAAAACCATTGATACAAAGTAAAGATGGAAATATTATGTTCAATGCCGGTGAGTCTGCGCTCAGTGCAGGAAGTAATGCCAGTGACCTGCTGGCCAATATTCCATTGATCTCAAAAGATCCCTCAGGTAAATTAATGGTGAGAGGAAAAACACCGAAGATCTTGGTAGACGATAAACCTGTAGAATTAAACCTGGAACAATTACAGGATCTACTGGAATCTATGCCGGGAAGTTCTATTGAAAGAATTGAAGTCATGACCAATCCTCCTCCCCAATATGCCGGGGAAGAAGGAGGGGTGATCAATATTGTAACAAGAAAAGGAAGTATAGGTATTAATGGCCGCATCAGCACTTATGCAGGCACAAGGGGAGAAAAGGGAGGAAACCTGAGCGTTCATTACCGTAAGCAAGGCCTTTCAGTGTCTTTGCAAGCTGGCGCCGGAAACAATAATTATAGTGGTCATGGTTTTTATAACAGGATCTATAATAATCATTCTACACTGTATTCAGGAAACCTGTACAGAAATGAAAACCTGAGGCCCAACGTTCGCACTTCCATTAATTATGACGTGAATAAATATCATAACCTGAATCTTGTTTTGCAATACAATCAAAACAATTTTGAAAATCATAATAATCTTGAATACATTGGCCGGAATGACGTTGGGGAAATCACAAAACTGTTTGACAGATCCATACAAAGCAGTGGTGAAAATATAAATCCCGGTATCACCTTGAGTTATACCGCCAGGACAAAACGTGCAGGGGAAACCTTCCAAATGATCACTAATGTGTACAGGTCAGAGAACAGAAATACCAGGGTGTTTTATGAAGAATATTTTAATCCCGACCATAGCGCTACCGGTAAGGATTCCACGCAAAACCAGGATACTCATAATATTTTTAATGGGAAAAATATCCGCCTGAGTTATGAGTTGCCACTTGCTAATCAAAAAACTTTTATTTCTCTTGGAAGCTTCTATAACAGTACCCGTGCTGGTATGAATTCGGAGGCTTCGGTTTTTAATGTGGCCCGTATGATCTGGGAATCATTGAATGCCCTCACCAATCATTTTATTTATTACCAGGATATCACTAATGTGCGTGGTTCCATCAAACGAAAGATAGGAGAGGAATGGAACATTTCAGCAGGCCTGGCGGCAGAGCAGACCAGCATAAAATTTGATTTACATAAAACCAACTCCATTGAAAAAAACACCTATTGGAATTACCTGCCCTTTGGAAGGCTGACTAAAAACTGGGATAAAACCTATTCTTTAAATTTCTCTTACCGCAGAACCATTCGCCGTCCCGGAGTTAACGAATTGAATCCCACCGTTGATTCTTCAGACCAGTTTAATATCAGGTATGGCAATCCTGGACTCAAACCATCCCTTTCCCACAACTTCGATGTGGTGCTGGGCAAATCAAAAAATGGGTCGTACAGCAATATTGCCATTGGTTATAACCAGGCAGAAGAAGTTTTCAGCCAGTTACGAATTGGTCCACAGGAACTTACCTGGCAAAACATAAGTGGAAGCAAGGAATATGAGATCAGTACCTGGAATGGCTTTACCCTGTACCAAAGGATAAAGCTAAATATGAGTGGCCATTATTCCTATATGGTGTATAGTACCTATGATAAGGAAAACAGGAAATTTAAAGACGGAGCTTCTCTTTCATTTAATATAAACAGTAATTACAATTGGAAGGATATCCTTAGCGCTACGGGTAGTATAAACTATAACCGCTTTGCCAACCCGCAGGGAACCACCAAAACTTCCTTGGGTATGAGTTTTGGACTGCAGGCAAAAATGCTGGAGAAGAAATTTATTATCAATCTTAATGTTACAGATCCATTCCTGGAACAGGAAAACAGGACCATTACAAATGGTCCAGGCTTTACCCAGGAAAACTATAATACTTCCCAAACCAGGAATTACCGGCTTACACTTTCTTATGTGTTTTCAAATAAGGGAAGCCACAAGAAAATGGCTGCATTAAAGAATGCTATTAGTAATTCAACACCCGCACATTAAGAATTCACCTGAGAGGGCAACCTTGATGCCAGCCATGATTCCTTGATTGGAATGATCCAATTTGTCTCCAATGCTTCTTTGGTGGATACCAGGTTATTAAAGAACAATGTGTCATTAGTAATAAACCCGTTTTCATAAGCATATGACAATTGGGTAATAGGCAGGATTTGTATTTTTTCCTTTATCACGAAGGCAAGGTTGGTGCGGTTCAAAAAGTCAACTCCAAATCTTTCACCCAGTTCTTTTATAAATCGAACAGAAGAATCGGTGCTGCAGCCGCCAACGCCAACTTCTGACTCATCAGCCATTAATATAATGAACTGGCCAAAAAAGAGGTTACAGTAGGCATTGACTTCAGCGCCATGTGAACGCCATTCCACTGCAAATTTATTCAACAGGGTTTCTATTTCCAGGGCTTCTGACAAGGTGAACAGCCTGGAGCTTTGATAAATCCATACTTTACTGCTGGCAGAAAAATTATCCGGCAACAATTCTTTATATTCTAGGTTCATGGGGCAAAGGTAGGCCACATCATAAAATCCTATAACAACCACACATAGCAGCCGGGTATTCTGGGCATAAAATATTGCCAAAAAATGCTTTATGAGGTAAGCCGAGGGTCCTAAAACTGAAATCTCTGGATGATAAACAACATATTAAAGCGGTATTCCCTTATTTTTGCGGCTCAAAATTGCAGCCTTGGCTACTAAATTTTCAAGAGAGACCTACCTGTATTGGTACGAATTAATGCAGCTCATCCGCCAGTTTGAGCTGATGGCAGAAGAAAAGTATAAAATGGAAGGTAAGATCCGTGGTTTTTTCCATGCCTACGTGGGGCAGGAAGCAATAGCCGCCGGATGTATGACCGCCACTAGACCTGAAGATATGTTCATCACTGCTTACCGCGACCATGGATTGGCCATTGCGAAGGGGATCTCCGTGAATTCCTGCATGGCTGAATTATATGGCAAAGCCACAGGATGTGCCAAAGGCAAGGGTGGAAGCATGCACTTTTTTGGCAAAAAAGAGAATTTTTACGGGGGGCATGGAATTGTAGGTGCCCAAATAGGTACCGGTGCGGGTCTTGCGTTTGCAGAACAATACCGCGGTACAGATAACGTGGTACTGACCTTCTTTGGTGATGGAGCTGCCCGCCAGGGTATGCTGCATGAGACGTTTAACCTGGCCATGTTATGGAAACTTCCTGTGATATTCATTTGCGAGAACAACAATTACGCAATGGGTACCTCTGTAAGCCGCACGTCCAACATTACAGATATTTACAAGCTGGCAGATGCCTATGAGATGCCTGCCGATGTGATTGATGGCATGAGTGCAGAAGCGGTTCATGAAGGAGTGTCAAGGGCTGTAAAAAGAGCCAGGGAAAAAGGCGGTCCTACCTTACTCGAGATCAAAACCTATCGATACAAAGGTCACTCCATATCTGACCCTCAGAAATACCGCACTAAAGAAGAAGTTGAAGAATACAAGAACCAGGATCCTATTACAGCTTTGTTGAAGACAATTGTTGATAATAAGCTGGCCACCCAGGAAGAGATCAACCAGATCAATGAAAGGGTGAGCCATGCAGTAGATGAAAGCGTGAAATTTGCTGAAGAATCTCCATGGCCATCAGATGATGAAGTGCTGAAAGACGTATATGTTGACCAAAACTATCCGTTCATTACGGATTAATTAATTATTCCACCAAATTAAACATTGAATATTCATGGCTGAAGTAAAACATCCACGCCACCAAGCTGAAAATGAAGAAGTGGTTGAACGAGCAAAGGATTTCTGGGCCCGTTATAATCGCCCGGTATTGATGGTATGTGCTGCCATTATTGTATTGGGAGGCGGATACCTGGCCTATAAATACCTGGTTAAAGCACCCAAAGAGAAAAAAGCTGCTGAGGCTATTTTCAAAGCAGAAGAATACTACCGTGCCGATTCTTTAAATAAAGCACTGAAAGGAGATGGCCAATATCCTGGTTTTGAGAAAGTAATCAGCCAGTATGGTGGTACTGATGCAGGCAATATGGCCAGGTTCTATGCCGGAACCATTTACCTGAAGAATGGTGATTACGCTAAGGCAGAAAAGGCTTTAAAGGATTTTGATACCGATGCTGAGCAGATCAAGGCGCGTTCTTATAAATTGCTGGCAGATGCTTATGCAGGAGAGGGAAAGAATGCCGACGCTTTCAGCTATTACAAAAAAGCAGCGCACGAATTTGAAACAGATGAACAGGGTTCTTCAGAATACCTTTTCCTGGCCGCTTATTTTGCAGACCGTGTGTTGAATGATAAGAAGCAAGCAATTGACCTGTATAAAGAATTAAAAACTAAATTTCCACAAAGCACCTATACCATGGAGGCCGATAAATACCTGGCCCAGGCAGGAGTGTACAATGTGGATTAATTGATAGCAGATGGCAGATATTGCTAACAGTAAACTTTTACAAAAGATCGAGGGCATCCATGAATTAAAGGATGCCCTTGTTGTTTTAGTGAAAACAGAATGGAATGCCACGATCATTGATGAATTGGAAGTTGGCTGCAAAAGGATCCTTGATGCCCATGGAGTAGCTTCTACCACATTGGTAGTTCCAGGTGCCATTGAAATACCTTTCGCAATTAAACAATATGCAGCATCGGGAGATCCCGGGGCTACCGCATTTATTGCGCTAGCTTGTGTGATCAGGGGTGGTACGCCGCATTTTGACTATGTGTGCCAGTCCGTGACCCATGGTATTACGGAATTGAACCTTTCACTGGAAGTACCAGTTATTTTTGGTGTGCTTACCGTTGATAATGAATCACAGGCCAGGGAAAGGATAGGAGGCATACATGGACATAAAGGAGAAGAAGCAGGCATCACCGCCATCAAGATGATGTTATTGAACCAGCAAATCAAGCAAGGAAAAGAATAAGATGAAGATCCAGCTTTTTATCCCCTGCTTTGTTGACCAGTTGTTTCCTGATACTGCTTTCAACATGATCAAGGTGCTGGAGAAAGCAGGATGCACCGTCACTTATAATACGTCTCAAACCTGTTGTGGCCAACCTGCCTTTAATGCAGGATTCTGGGATGACGCCCGGGAAGTGTGCACGAAATTTTTACGTGATTTTGATCCCAACCAGGTTATCGTGGCACCCAGTGCCAGCTGTATTGGATTCATAAAGAATTATTATCCCAAACTGTTTGAAAATTCATCCCTTCATAACGAAGTAAAAACCATTGGCCAAAATAGCTTTGAGCTTTCCGATTTCCTGGTTAATAAATTAGGCATCAGCCATTTTGGTGCTTCATTGCCCGGCAAGGCCACGTACCATGACTCCTGCGCAGGCTTGAGGGAATGCCGTATCAAAAATGAGCCTCGCCAATTGTTGTCCCAGGTAAAAGGCTTGGAGATAGTTGAAATGGAAGATGTGGAAACGTGTTGTGGATTCGGAGGCACTTTTGCGGTTAAGTTTGAAGGTATATCCATTGGGATGGCAGAGCAAAAAGTAGAGCATGCACTGGCTACCGGTGCCGAGTACCTGATCTCAACAGACCTATCCTGCCTGATGCACCTCCAGGGATATATTGACAACAAGAAACATCCCTTACAGACACTGCACCTGGCTGATGTATTGGCCAGCGGCTGGTAATTGAAATTATTCACTCAAATTGATCAACCTAATATTTCTTACATCATGGCTTATTGGCTGGTAAAATCTGAACCCTCTGTATATAGCTGGGAGCAATTTCAGAAAGATGGCAGGACCTCATGGGAAGGGGTCCGCAATTATGCGGCCCGCAATCATTTAAAAGCGATGAAGAAAGGGGACGAGGTTTTTTATTATCACAGTAATGAAGGATTGTCTATTGTGGGCATTGCCCGGGTGGTAAAAGAAGCTTACCAGGACCCCACTACAGATGAAGATGCCTGGGTGACCATAGACCTGAAACCTGTAAAAAATTTAAAGCATCCTGTTAGTATGAAAGCCATCAAAAAAGAGGCAAGATTACAGAATATGGCCTTATTGCGTATTAGCAGGCTATCCGTGCAACCAGTGACGGAAGAAGAATGGAAAGCAATATTGGAACTATCTCAAAAAGGAGATTGATTGAATAAGCTTAAATAAAAAGTAGCAATATAAATTGCTACTTTTTTGATTTAAACCCTCCGTGATGATTGCAATCTGTTTGCAATTTCTAATTCCAGGTTGTCCGGAATGATACCTGCCTCATCATCTATGGATGCTAACCTTCCAAGGCTGGAATCCCAGGTAAAAATATGTTCGTTACCATTATACTGTACCTTATACCGGGTTTCTGTATTGAACTCAAAAGGACTTGCCGTTACAGAATAAGGCACTCCATCCAGTAATACTTCAAATCTTTGTTCTGCCATACCTATTGTTTTTAAAGGTCTAACAAAAAAAAGTCCAAACTATTCAGTTGCCTGACATGAGTAGCTGAAGTTTAACTTTGCGCCATAATTTTTGATATGAAGAAATACGGTGTTCTTTCATTAGTAATAGTTTCAGCTTGTACCACGGCAAAACAATCGGCCACATCCATACCATCAAGTTCCATAGTAGTAGATGGAAAGTTATTTACCAGTATGTTTCAACAAAAAGCAGCTGAATACAAAGCCTTGTGCTTCCAGGCTTATAATATAGCAAGAGAAAGAGTGAACCAGGCCAGGGTGGGCAGCAAGCCTATGGCTATTATTACTGATATTGATGAGACCGTGCTGGACAACAGTCCTTATGCTGTTCACCAGGCCCTACATGGAAAAGATTATGACCCGTCATCCTGGTATGAATGGACAGCCATGGCTATTGCTGACTCTGTACCCGGCGCGCCTTCCTTTTTTAAATATGCATCTAAAAAAGGTATTACTATATTTTATGTAACCAACCGGGACGAGCGGGAAAAGAAAGTCACGCTACAAAACCTCGTAAAGTTTGACCTCCCCAACGCCGACAATGAACATTTGATGATGCGCCAAACAATTTCCAGTAAGGAAGAAAGAAGGCAGCACATTATGTCGCAATATGACGTGTTGCTATTGATAGGAGATAACCTGGCAGATTTCTCCAATTTATTTGATAAGAAACCCCAGGAGGAAAGGGATAAAAATATACATCAAACTATGTCTATGTTTGGCGAACGGTTTATCATTCTTCCTAACCCGAATTACGGTGATTGGGAGCCGGCTTTTTATAATAAAAGTGGTTTGAGCCTTCATCAAAAAGATTCCATTTTAAAGACCGGTTTAAAGTATTATTGAACAGAGATAAGCTATGAAGAAGAAAAAATTGGTTGTTTTGACGGGTGCCGGGATCAGTGCTGAAAGTGGTTTGAAGACCTTCCGGGATACTGATGGTTTATGGGAAGGCTATGATATCAACGAAGTAGCTACCGCAACTGCCTGGAGAAAGAATCCGGAACTTGTTTTGGAGTTTTACAATGCCAGGCGTAAAAGTGTAAAACAGGCCATGCCAAACGAAGCTCATTATGCCCTGGCTTCCCTGGAAAAGGATTTTGATGTAACCATCATCACGCAGAATATTGATGATCTGCATCAAAGGGCTGGATCAACCTCCATTGTCCATCTTCATGGCGAAATATTGAAGATGAGAAGTGAAAAGAATGAAGACCTGATCTACACAATAGAAGGAGATATACATCCGGGTGATAAGGCAGCAGATGGGCATCAACTCAGGCCACATATAGTATGGTTTGAAGAACCGGTACCCATGATGGAAGCCGCCATAGAAATTGCAAAAACAGCAGACCTTTTCCTTATAGTTGGCACTTCATTGGTGGTGTACCCTGCAGCGGGTTTACTACATTATGTCCCCATGAATATTCCTAAGTTTATTGTAGATAAAAAATTGCCAGCCACCAATCATTTGCACAATTTGACCATGATAGAAAAAATAGCCAGCGAAGGAATGAAGGTCCTGGTAGGATTGCTGGAAAAATATAAAAATTAAAACTAACCGATACTTACTCTTTCCGAATTAAAACTGATCCCATATTGTTGCAATTCTGCTAATACAGGGACATAGATATCTTTATCAACCGGGATCAATATTCCTTTTTGAGTGATGGACCCATTAAGAATTAATTTTGCAGCTATACCTAAGGGCAATCCAACTGTTTTAGCCATAGCCGTATGACTATCATTGTCGCCTTTAACCACCAATGATTCTGTAGATTTGAATTTCTTATTATCAATAGTATATTCTATTTCATGCAACATGATCACCATATCTTTATCACCTTCCAGTAAAGCCATTTTTTTTTCCAGGGCAAATTGCAGAATTTCTGCAGCACTGCTTTGGCCTTTATTGATCAGGGTGGTTTCGTCATCCATTCCAAGATAAAATAATTGCTTGAGGGTCAGGCTGGCATCGTGCATCTTATCGGCCAGCGTAGCCGCTGCATTGATCTTTAGATCATCAATATCTACCTGTTGCAGATCGCCTTTGCCATCCACTACCATAAATTCTTCAGGTGTGTCCATTCCTTTATCGGCAGCTTTTTGTTCCAGTTCCACCAGGTTCACCAGTTCAGACAATAGGCCCTTTGTTGAGTCAAACTGTTCCTTCAGTTTATTGGCCAGCCATTCACTGAATCCATTCCTTTCCATATGCTCCCTGAAAAACATAGAAAGGCTGCATTGATCTGTGCTATAGAAAATTTCTTCGGAGGTTAGTTTGAGATCAATAATATTCTTCCAGCCATATATGTAATCAGGGTGACGTAAAGTGGTACGTATGAAAGTATCCGCTTTTTGTAACCCATATAGGGGAATATAACTCAATGAATCACGGTTGGGATACCAGCACAGCACTTCATTTCCGGGAATGGAGACGAATCGTTTTTCTGCAAACAGGTCCTCGTAATCTAATTCAGTAATCTCACCATGTTGTTTGAATATAGCTCCTGCCTTACCGGCCATAACTACGTTCCTTGGATTCCAGCTTACTTTATAATGCCAGGGATTATTATCACTCTCCGGCGCTACCAGGCCGCCACAATGAGAGATAAAAGAATGGATCTTTCCATCCATAGCATGTATTTCATCGATAATGTTTTTGGCGCTCATATGATCAATACCAGGATCGAGACCCATCTCGCATAAAAAGATCAATTCTTTTTCTCTGACTTCTTCCTCAAGGCTTCTCATGGATTCATCCACATAGGACGCTGTTAACAGGTTTTTGGAAAGTGCCAGGCAATCTTTGGCCACTTTTATATGAAGGGCAGGAGGCAATAAAGAAATGACTATATCTGCCTGTTGTATCAGTTTATTCCTTTCATCATCATTATTGATGTCTATGGATATGGCAGTACCATAAATAGAATCACCGATCTTCTCCAGAGCTAAATTATAATTAGCATCGGCTAAAGTCAGGTGCCATTGTTCCAGGGCAGCATTTTGTAATAAATAACTTATGAGAACGGTTGCTGATTTGCCTGCACCAAACAGTAAAACATTTTTCATACTCTAACAAATGTAAGCCTGTAAAGCTTAGCAGATCTTTTAATCAAACTTTATGGAAACAAAACTAATCTAAGATTGCTTGAGCATGGATCTGGGCTGGGTGGCATAAATGTTCAGGATCTTATAGGCCACCTTAGAACCGTCATGTGTTGGTGGAATAGTAATAACTCTTGAGCTCAAAGGATGCAAAGATTCTACCTGGAAAGTTTTGGTCTCAACCAGGTTTCCATTCTTTTTCCAAAAACTAACCTCTATCTCTACCTGGTTAACAAAAGAGCGGGATGCGTTGTGCAATGTCAATTGGAAATTGCTGATACCTCCAAAAAAGCCGACAGTAAATTTATTAGCCGTGAGAGAAAGTTTGTTTTTTATGTCCTGAGGCTTCAGAGTATTCCTGTGTGACTTCCTGGCTTTTTTTACCGGTGCTATCCATTCCCGTACCAGGGCATTCTGATACATGATCTCCCTGCCTTTACTTTCAGTTCCTGATCTTACTTTGTCCGTTGTGACGGGGTCCATGGGAAAGGTATGGAGAATGATCCTGTCAACTATGCTTTTCAGTAGTAATGTACCTACCAACAAACCTATAAAAACTGTGGCTATTGTAAAGGGATTGCTTTGTCTCAGAAATTGTATGAACCACTTTAGACTGCTTGCTTCATAATCGGTGTAGGGATCCCTGGTTTTGCTTTTAGGATCAATGGAAGACAATCCAGGATATTTTATGCCCCTACTAAATCCAGGTCCTGTTTGAATATTTACAGTGCAGGCCATTTCCCCGTTAATATTTTCAACTTCTTCACGAGAACTTGGGCAAGAACCAGTTTCTGCCAACCAATCCTGTAATGCTTCTATCTCAAAAATGGATCGCCATGGAAATTGATCCTCGCCATGTCTCAATTGGTCAGAAGTTTGAAGCCCGAATGACTTCAATTCTTCCAGGGTAAAAGGTCCGGAAACCCTTCCATGTCGCCATAACAGGTATTTCACCATAGATTGATCATTTAGGCCACCTAAATGTTACTGAAAATTCTATGCCCGCTGGCAAAAACAACAGCTTTGAAGCAATGACTTTTAAGAGGGAAAAATTCTTAGCAAAAATTGGTGATAATATGTCCTTAAAATACCTCAGCTCATCAGGTTCTTAAGGCTAAAAACGGTACATTTGCTGACCTTAAAATTGCACATTACAAGTCCCAAGAATGGAAGAAAATATTCAACCGCAACAAACAAACGATTTCAACCGGATCACACCCGTAAACATTGAGGAGCAAATGAAAACCGCCTACATTGACTATTCCATGTCAGTGATCGTAGGGCGGGCCTTACCCGATGTACGGGATGGATTGAAACCGGTACATCGCCGTATTCTTTTTGCCATGAACGAGCTGGGGATGGCACACAACCGCCCCCATAAAAAGTCTGCCCGTATTGTAGGGGAGGTGCTTGGTAAATATCACCCTCACGGCGACTCATCCGTATATGATGCTATGGTGCGTATGGCCCAGGAGTGGAGCATGAGATATACCCTGGTGGATGGCCAGGGAAACTTTGGCAGCCAGGACGGTGATGGTCCTGCCGCCATGCGTTACACCGAGGTAAGAATGCAACGTATGGCTGAAGCCATGCTGCAGGATATTGATAAAGAAACCGTCGATTTTCAATTCAACTTTGACGATTCCCTACAGGAACCTACTGTTCTGCCTACGCGTATCCCTCAACTCTTGTTGAATGGTTCAAGTGGTATTGCAGTTGGTATGGCTACCAATATGATGCCCCATAACCTGAGTGAGGTTATTGATGGCTGTATAGCCTTTATTGACAACCGTGAAATCACTATTGATGAACTGATGCAACATGTGAAAGCCCCGGACTTTCCAACCGGCGGAACGATCTACGGTATGGAAGGCATTAAGGCTGGTTTTCATTTTGGAAGAGGAAGAGTGGTATTAAGAGGCAAACTTCATATTGATACAAAGCCTAGTGGGCGTGAGCAGATCATCATTACCGAAGTGCCATACCAGGTGAACCGTGATGCGCTTTGCGATCGAATTGGCCAGCTGGTAAATGAAAAGATCATTGAAGGGGTGGCACATATCAACAATGAATCCAATAATAAAGAAGGCACCCGCATAGTAGTTGATCTGAAAAGAGATGCAGTGGCTAACCTGGTGGTCAACCAGTTATTTAAGTTCACAGAACTACAAACCAGCTATGGCATTAACAATGTAGCTATAGTAAAAGGCCGTCCACGCCTGTTGAACCTCAAGGAAATGATCAGTGAGTTCATTGATTTTCGCCATGAGGTGGTGGTGCGACGTACCAAATATGAATTAAGAGAAGCAGAAAAAAGAGCTCATATTTTACAGGGCTACCTGATAGCCCTGGATCACCTGGATGAGGTCATTGCCATGATCCGCGCTTCCGCCACGCCGGACGTTGCCAGGGAAAACCTGGTGAATGCAGGCTGGGGCCTGGATGATATACAAGCGAAAGCCATCCTGGAACTGCGCTTACAGCGGTTGACTGGAATGGAAAGAGATAAGATCAAGCAGGAATATGACGACCTGATGAAACTGATAGCACATCTTAAGGAGATACTGGCGAATGAAGAAATGCGCTTTGAGATCATTAAAACAGAGCTCAGGGAAGTTAAAGACAAGTTTGGTGATGCCCGTAAGACCGATATTACCTTCCTCGATAATGAAATGAGCATCAAGGACCTGATCAAGGAAGAAGACGTAGTGATCACCATATCTCATTTAGGATATATCAAGCGTACATCTGCCACGGAATTCCGTTCTCAAAGAAGAGGAGGTAGGGGTGCAGTAGGGGGGAAAACAAGAGAAGAAGATTATATAGAGCACCTCTTTGTAGCCTCCACGCATCATACTATGATCTTCTTTACGGAAAAAGGAAGATGCTACTGGTTGAATGTGTACCAGATCCCCGAAGGAGAAAAGAACAGCAAGGGAAGGGCTATACAGAACCTGTTGCAAATAGCGCCAGATGATAAGATCCGGGCTATTATTGATATTGCAGACCTGCAGGATGTAAATTTTGTCAACAACCATTATATAGTTCTTTGTACCAAAAAAGGGGTTATTAAGAAAACGGCACTGGCTGATTTCAGCCGCCCCAGGCAGACAGGTGTTAACGCCATTACCATTGTGGAGGGCGACCAATTGCTGGAAGCCAAACTTACGGATGGCAATTGTGAGATCATGATGGCGGTAGCCTCAGGCCGCGCCATCCGGTTCCCTGAAACAAAAGTGCGGCCAACCGGAAGAGGCGCAATCGGGGTCGGAGGTATTGAAGTGGACGATGCATCAGATGAAGTTGTTGGTATGATTTGTGTAAATCCAAGCACACCTGACCGGACAGTGATGGTGGTAAGCGAAAAAGGTTTTGGTAAAAGATCCCCTGTGGATGAATACCGCATTACCAACCGTGGTGGTAAAGGGGTAAAGACCATCAGCGTAACAGACAAGACAGGCAGGTTAATTGGTATTGTGGATGTAAGTGAAAAAGAGGATATGATGATCACCTGTAAAAGTGGTGTGACCATTCGTATGAAGGTTTCAGATATCAGGGAGCAGGGTCGTGCCACACAGGGCGTGAAACTAATCCGTATCAACGAGGGAGACGAGATAGCAGCCATAACCAAGGTTGACGAACAAGAGGAAGTGGAAGCAGTAATAGAGGAAAATGAGTCAGGGCTGGATAATTCCCTAACCACCGAAACAACCAATTTGGAAGAAAATTCATCTGATGAAGAGGATCACGTTCAATCATAATCAATAAAAAAAAGAAACAATGCGAAAACTGTTATTATCAGTATTGCTTGCTTCATCCATCAGCAGTGTATTTGCACAAAAGCTGGATGATGTCCAGGAAAAGATCAGCAAAGGAAAATACGACGAAGCAAAAGAAAAGATTGACAAGGTATTGGCAGACCCAAAAAATCAAACCAATGCTAATGCATGGTATTATAAGGGAAAGGTATATACTGAATTAGCACGTATGGATAGCACTAACTCGCTTTCTTACGATGCCAAAAAGGAAGCATTTGATGCCTTTAAAAAATACCAGGAGCTGGAGCCCAAGAACACAATGATGGTATTGGATCAAAACGTGGGCCTTTTCAGCCTTTATGATCTGTATTATAATAAAGGGGTGAAGAACTATAACAGTAAAGATTATGCGGCGGCTTATGATCAAATGAAGAATGCCCTGGATATTGAAACATACATTGCAAAAAAAGGATATTCTTATAATGGATTTTCATTTCCTGCCCTGGATACGCAATTGGTGAACCTTACCGCATCTTCAGCTTATTTGGCTAAGAAAGAAGATGAAGCCATTCCTTATTTTGAACAACTTGCCAATGCCAGGATCAAAGACAAGGAATACAAGGAAGTGTATGGCTTACTGGCTGAATATTATGGAAAGAAAAATGACGCTGCTAAAGCAGATAAGTATTTAGCTCTTGGCCGCGAATTATTCGCTGACGAAGGCTACTGGACGGCCCTGGAATTTGGAAATATCCCTAATACGGATACAACAAAAAGGTTGGCCAGGTATGAGCAGATGTTACAGAAGTATCCTAACAACTTTCCATTAGCCCTGGATTATGCCACTGAGCTTTTTAACTATACTTATACTTATGATAAAAAGCCAGCTGACTATGATGCACGTCAACAGAAATTGCAGTCAGCTCTTGAAAAAGCAATAAGCTTGCAGTCTTCAGCTTTTGCCAATTACATTATGGCCCAGCATATTTATAACCAGATCTACGATCTTGATGATGCATTGAGAGCAGTGCGTGGCACTACGGCTGCCGATAAAGCAAAAAAAGCTGACCTGGTTGCCAAGACAGATAAGAAGTATGAAGAGTTTTATACTTATGCACAAAAAGCATTTGATCTTTATACCCAGGACAATTCTCATACAAAAGCACAGGATAAAGCCAATTACCGGAAGGTTATCAATCAATTAGTTGACTATTATCAAAGAAAAAAACAAGCAGACAAGGTAGCTTTCTACCAGGAAAAATTGAAGAGTTTGTAATCATTAAAGATTTATATAAAAAAGCCTCCTTACAGGGAGGTTTTTTTATGCTTATTCAACACCAGGGAAGCTAAAATAATTTATTAAACAATGGTCACTTCAATACCAAGTCCCCGCAAGCTTTCCACCATATGATCAGAAATGCCTTTATCAGTTATCACCTGTTCAATATCTTCCAATCCGCAAATCTTTCCAAAGCCTCTTTTACCAAACTTTGTAGAGTCTGCCAGCACGATGGTCTTTTGAGATGCCTTGATCATTTTTTTATTGAGCTGCGCTTCCATCATATTGGTAGTAGTCAATCCAAATTCCAGGTCAATTCCATCCACACCTAAAAACAGCTTGCTGCATGAAAAATCCTGCAAAATACTTTCGGCATAATTGCCAGTTACTGAAGAAGAGCTTTTCCTTAATATTCCTCCCAACTGGATCACTTCAATCTCCGGATGTTTGATCAATTCCATAGCCACATTAAGCGCGGCAGTAATGACAGTGAGGTTTCCCTTAGGGTATATATTCTTTGCTAAGGAAACGACAGTGGTGCCGGAAGCAATTAAAATACAATCATTAGGCTCAATCAAATGGGCGGCCGCTTCGCCAATATTTGACTTCTCACCAGATTGTATCTTTTCTTTTTCTTTTACCGGTTTATCAGCCGTATAGGGATTGCTAATAGTTCCGCCGCCGTGTGTACGAAAAAGAAGGTTTTTATCTTCCAGGAGCTTTAGATCCTTTCGTATGGTTACGGAAGAAACATTTAATTCGGAACAAAGGTCCAGGACTTTTACATTCCCTTCCTTTCTAAGCTTGGTGATAATATGCTGGTGACGATCAATTAAAGTGCTCATAAGTAAATTCCTATACAAATTATAATGGGAAACCCGGATTCACAAATTTCAAATTTTAAGATCGATCTGTCTTTGGATTGTTGGTTAACTGTGGAAAACTAAATATTATTTTTTGTTTCATTTCCATTTCTTTTTTAAATAAAATTGTTAAAATTGCTTTCGTTTATTGTATGATTAACCAAAATATGAAAGAAAACGAAACATTGAGAATGCCAAATCTACCTACACATAAAATTACCATTTCCAGGGATGAACAGGTAAAACAATTATCTGATGAGCTGAATTCATGGGATGTCCTGGTTATAGGTGGGGGTGCTACAGGGTTAGGCGTGGCTTTGGATGCAGCCGTTAGAGGATATAAAACAATGTTAGTAGAGCAATCTGATTTTGCGAAAGGCACTTCCAGCAGAAGCACCAAGCTGGTGCATGGAGGTGTGCGATACCTGGCACAAGGAGATATCAAGCTAGTAAGGGAAGCAAGCGTGGAAAGAGGACGCCTGTGCAGGAATGCTCCGCACCTTGTAAAAAATCAAACCTTTATTATCCCAATTTATAATTATTGGGATAAGATCAAATATACATTAGGCCTTAAGATGTATGATTGGATATCGGGGCGGTTGACAATGGGGTCTTCCATTTTTTTATCCCGCAAAAAAACACTGAGTGACCTGCCAGGTATCAAGGAAAAAGGATTGCTTGGTGGTGTTTTGTACCATGATGGACAATTTGATGATTCCAGGTTGGCCATTAATCTAGTTCAAAGCATAGTAGAAAAAGGTGGTTGTGCAATCAATTATATAAAGGTTACAGGTTTGTTGAAGAACGTACAGGGAGATATTGAAGGGGCAGAAGTGCAGGATATGGAAACTGGTGGTCATTATAAAGTAAGGGCAAAAGCAGTGATCAATGCCACTGGGGTTTTTGTTGATGATATTCTTCACATGGACAACCCTGGCAGCCAGAAAAGTATTTGTGTGAGCCAGGGTGTGCACCTGGTTTTTGATAAATCATTTTATCCATCGGAACATGCCTTGATGATACCCGAAACAAGCGATGGACGGGTATTATTTGCTGTGCCCTGGCATGATAAGGTAGTATTAGGAACTACAGATACTCCTGTCAAGGAAGCCTCTTTGGAACCCCAGGCTCTTGAGAAAGAGATCAGCTTCATTTTGGAAACTGCTGCAGGATATTTTACAAGAAAGCCCACGCGCGAAGATGTATTGAGTGTGTTTGCAGGTTTGCGTCCCCTGGCAGCGCCGCAGGGAGAAAGCCAGAAAACCAAAGAAATATCAAGAAGCCACAAGATCATAGTGTCTGCCTCTCATCTTTTTACGATACTGGGTGGCAAATGGACCACCTATCGCAAGATGGGAGAGGATATGATGAACCGCGTAGAAAAAGAACTGCAATGGCAAACACGCAAAAGCGGTACTTCCACCATGCATATTCATGGGTACCAACCTGAAATGAACTGGAACGACCCCTTCTATTTTTATGGCAGCGATGCGCGGAACTTAAAAAGTCAAATTAATGGAAGTGCAGGCCAATGGATCAGCGACGAATTGAAGATCCATAAGGTGCAGGTCAATTGGGCAGTGGACCATGAAATGGCCAGAACTGTGGAAGATGTATTAGCCCGGAGAACAAGAGCATTGTTGCTGAATGCAGGTGAAAGCATTCAAATTGCTCCGAAAGTAGCCAGCTTAATGGCCAGGAAACTTCAAAAAGACGAAGCATGGGAAAAAGAGCAGGTTGAAAATTATACCGCTCTTGCTCACCAATATATTTTGAAAACCAACTAAAGCGCT
Source organism: Bacteroidota bacterium (assembly GCA_023415275.1). Classification (GTDB taxonomy): domain Bacteria; phylum Bacteroidota; class Bacteroidia; order Chitinophagales; family Chitinophagaceae; genus Flavisolibacter. Next base: position 5,122 of record JAEZLJ010000034.1, on the reverse strand, counting down.
TGTTATAATGGAATTGCTTGCTTTTTTACAACCCGCAGCTCATAAAAAGCTGAGGGCAGCTAACGAGATTGATGCGGAGTATAGGAAAAAACGCTTACAGGTATTCATTGGCATATTTGTAGGATATGCCGGTTATTATTTAGTGCGCAAGAATTTTTCTCTTGCTATGCCAGACCTTATTGAAAGAGGTTTTTCAAAGGGAGAGTTAGGCATAGCACTTTCGGGAGTTTCCATTGCCTATGGCATCAGCAAATTTCTGATGGGCAATCTTTCTGACCGCAGCAATGCACGCATATTCCTTCCCGTTGGTTTACTATTGTCTGCATTGACCATGATCGCAATGGGAATTATTCCTTTTGCACTTTCCTCCGTGGTGATCATGTTTATCCTTTTATTTATCAATGGGTGGTTCCAGGGCATGGGTTGGCCTCCAAGTGGCAGGGTGATGGTTCACTGGTTCTCATTAAGAGAGCGAGGGGTTAAAATGTCTATATGGAATGTGGCTCACAATGTGGGTGGTGGATTGATAGGTCCTTTATCCATTGCTGGACTTGCCATTTTTGGTGCCTGGCAAAGCAAGTTTTACTTTCCCGGCATTATTGCCATTTTCATTGCTTTTATAGCTTACCTATTGATCAGGGATACACCGCAATCCTGTGGGCTGCCGCCGATAGAGCAATATAAAAATGATCATCCCGCAGACTACTCCCAACAACACGAAAAAGAATTATCCGCCAGGCAAATCTTTGTAGATTATGTTTTGGTTAACAGGGTACTGTGGTACATCGCCTTCGCTAATGCCTTTATATATTTGGTGCGCTACGGCGTGTTGGATTGGGCGCCGACCTATTTAAAAGAAGCAAAGGGTTTTTCAGTGGACGAAACAGGTTGGGCTTATTTTGCCTATGAATATGCCGGGATCCCAGGCACATTATTATGCGGATGGTTAAGTGATAAAGTTTTTCGGGGTCGAAGGGCGCCTGCTACCATCATTTATATGGTGCTGGTGCTGGCTGCAGTGGTAGTATATTGGAAAAATCCTCCCGGGCATCCCTCTATTGATAATATAGCATTGATCATAATCGGTTTTCTTATTTACGGACCTGTAATGCTAATTGGGGTACAGGCCCTTGACCTTGTTCCTAAGAAAGCGGCTGGAACCGCTGCGGGTTTAACCGGGTTATTTGGATACCTCGGCGGAGCCCTATTTGCCAATGTGGCGATGGGCTATGTAGTAGACGCATGGGGATGGAATGGAGGCTTTCTTGTTTTGATAGCTGCCTGTGTACTTGCCATTTTATTTTCAGCCTTAACATGGAAAAAAGAAAAATCTCTCTAATCATTTATAATCAATAATCAAACAACGTATGAGATCAATTGAGACTGCTGTGGAAAAACAAAGTATTGGAAAAATACTGTTGTTTTTCTTCCTGCTTTTAACCGGATCCTGGGTATCAGCACAGGAAAAAACGGTTACCGGCACTGTTAGAAACTCAGAAGACAAAGTACCAATTGCACGGGCTACAGTGCAGGTTAAGGGTACCAAACTGTTTACCAGCACTGATGAAAAAGGAAACTATTCTATCAGGGCTAATAACAAACAGGTGCTACTGGTAACTGCTGTAGGATTTCAACCTTTTGAAAAACCAGTAGGTGGACAGAACGTTGTCAATTTTGATATGATAAGTACCAACACCGAAATGGAAAGCGTGGTAGTAACGGCACTGGGTATCAAAAGAGAAGAAAAAGCGCTGGGATATTCTGTTTCTAAAGTAAAAGGAACAGAATTGACAGAAGCTCTTTCAGGCAACTGGACCGATGCATTGTCAGGAAAAGTAGCAGGTTTGAACCTTGTTCGTTCCAATAGCGGACCAGCCGGTTCTAACAAGATCATTCTCCGTGGTGAGGGAAACCTGACTGGCGGAAGTGATAATGAAGCATTGATCGTTGTTGATGGAGTGGTTATTAACCAGGGAAGTGGTCGCAGAAATGCCATTACTGGTGAAACACCTTATGGCACCGGAAGCGATAATATGCCTGCTGATTATGGCAGCGGTCTTAATGATATCAATCCTGAAGACATTGAGTCTGTCAGCGTTTTGAAAGGTCCCGGCGCCGCAGCTTTATACGGACAGAGGGGAGCCAATGGTGCTATTATCATTACCACCAAGTCGGGAAGTTCCAAAAGAAAAGGCTGGGGCGTTACACTTAATTCCAATGCTTCCATGGAAAAAGTAAACAGGTGGCCAGACCTTCAGTTTGAGTATGGACAGGGTAATGATGGAAAACCATACTATTCTTTTGGTGCTTCTGTAGATGGACCAAGCACCAGTGCCACCAGTTCTGCATATGGACCCCGGTTTGATGGACAGTCTTTTTACCAGTTTGATCCTGTGACGCAAGCACAGGGCGCTGAAAGAACTCCATGGGTTCCTTATCCAAATAAAATACGCAACTATTTCAATACAGGAAATACAATAACCAACTCCATAAGTGTGGATGGTGGTACAGACAAGACAACAGCCCGTTTTTCCGTAACCAATGTATCCAACAAATGGATCATACCAAACACAGGGTATAAAAGGAATACCATAGCCCTGGCTGTCAATTCAAAAATCAATGATAAGCTGCAGATATCATCTAAGATCAATTATACCAATAAATGGAGTGATAATTTACCTGGTGCAGGTTATGGAAATCAGTCCATCATGTATTGGTATATTTTCTGGCAGCCCAATGCAGATCTTGACTGGTTAAGGAATTATTGGAGAAATGGACAGGAGGGAAGAAAGATAATGTATCCTTATAGTTCTTTCCCCGAAAATCCATATGCTGTAGCCTATGAATTTATCAATCGGAACAACAGGCACGCCATTACAGGAAATGTTCAGGCTACCTACAACTTTACGAAAGAGTTAAGCCTGCAGTTGAGAACATCTCTTGACCTTTCGTATGAGCAGCGAGCACAGGAAAGACCCTTTGATGCAGGCTCTAAATACCAGCAAGGTAGTTATAGAACACAGAATATTTTCTCAGAAGAAGCAACTACTGATTTCCTCCTGAGGTATTCAAAGAAGTTCAATGATTTTGACTTTTCCATCACAGGTGGTGGAAGTGCATTGCGAAACATATACAACAGGGATGAAGTGCGGGCCGATTCTTTGATCTATCCGCAAATTTATTCCATGTCCAATGCAGCAGGTCCATTGGTAACCATGCCATTCAGCAGCAAATATGCTATCAACAGCTTTTATGGACTGGCTTCAGGATCATTTAAAAATTTCCTTTTCCTTGATCTGACGGCTCGCCAGGACTGGAACAGTGTGTTGGCAACACCTACCCGTACTGCCAACGCAGGATTCTTTTACCCTTCAGCTAACCTAAGCTTTATTGCTTCTGAAGTTTTAAAACTGCCGGCATTTATTGACTTCGCAAAATTCAGACTGTCTGCTTCAGGTGTTGGTAGTGGTGGTACCACACCTTATCGCACAGCTTACAACTATACAACTGCAGGAAGCTTATATAGTGGTGGTTTGCAAAATCCATCCATATTAGCCAACCCTAATTTAAAGTCACTGAGAACAGTAAGCTATGAAACAGGTATAGATATTAAAATGTTTCATAACCGCCTGAACCTTGACCTGGCAGTTTATACCGGAGACACCAAAGATCAAATATTAGAGCGCATATTGGACCGTTCTTCAGGCTATACCAAAGCACTTATCAATGCAGGAAAGGTTAATAACAAAGGATTAGAGTTGTCATTAAACGGTACGCCTATATCATCAAAAAATGGCTTGAAATGGATTACAGGCATTGTATTCTCTGCCAACAGTAATACAATTAAGGAACTTGCTGATAGTTCTGTAGTGTTACAAACAGGACCAGTGGGTGGTGGACAAATCGTTGCTAAGGTGGGCGGAAGCATGGGCGATCTTTATGGAAGAGGATATGAGCGTGCGCCTGATGGACAGGTGGTATATGATGCCAGTTCAGGATTTGCCAAAATAACCCAGGATGTCATTTACCTTGGGAATACCACTCCAAAATGGAAGCTTGGTTTCAATAATGAATTTCAATTCAAAGGATTCCGACTCAACCTGCTATTTGACGGTCAATATGGTGCGGTAGCCCATTCCCTGATGCATTATAAGCTGGCAGAGCAGGGTAAAACAAAAAATACATTACCAGGAAGATATAATGGAATCATTGGTAATGGAGTGGTCATGGGCACGGATGGGAAATACAGACCCAATGATGTCATTGCTACCGACATAGATGAATATTATCGCTCACACTATGGCATTGACAATGCCGAAGGAAGTACGTTCAGCACAGACTTTATTAAGTTTAGAGAAGCCAGGCTGGATTATACATTCACTCCCAAGTTCATCAAAAAGATAGGATTTCAACGTGCCACTATTGGTGTGTACGGAAGAGACCTGTATATATGGTCAAAATGGCCTGCGTTTGATCCGGAATTTGGAACTGTAAGCGGAACTGATATTGTTCGTGGATTTGAAATCGGGCAGTTTCCTTCTACCCGCACATTGGGAGCTAATTTAATTATTGGATTTTAATTTATTACAATGAATAAGATCAACAAAATATTACTGGGTATAGCAGTTGTCTGCAGCATTGCAAACACTTCATGTACCAAAGATTTCCAGGAGATCAATACTGATCCCAATAATTCCAGCAGTGCCTTGCCTCAACAGTTGCTGGCGCCTGCATTGGTAAGCACATTGACTTATAACATGCTGCGTAACCGCAACTTTAATAATGAATTGATGCAGGTTACCGTGGATCAAAGTGATGCGGATGGAAGGGTTTTCAGGTATGACTATCGTTCCAACTGGTCTGATTATCTATATAATGGCTGGTATTCTGAACTTACCAATTTTAAGGATATATATAAAGGGGCTAGCACTGAGCTCAATTTCAATAGATCTTACCAGGGTATCTCATTAATCTGCCAGTCATGGGTTTATTCTTTGCTGACAGACACTTATGGCGATGTTCCATATTTTGAATCAAACCAGGCCCGGGACAGTAGTATCTATGAGCCGGCCTTTGATCGTCAGAAAAATATCTACCTGGATATATTCAATAAGCTGGAAGC
>JAEZLJ010000025.1 GCA_023415275.1 Bacteroidota bacterium | reverse complement strand
GGCCTCAGGATATAGCCATTATAAATTTGGGAATGTAAATAAGAAAATGTTCAAAGCATTACTAATCCCCGGAATTATTGGTGCAGTGCTGGGGGCCATATTGCTGGTAAAGTTTGGCGAGTCTCATATAGCCTATGTACGGCCAGTAATGGCAGTTTATACTTTATTCCTGGGAGTGAAGATCTTTATCAATGCCTTTAAAAAGACCAGTGTAAAAAAGAAATTCAAGCATTATGGATGGCTGGCAGGGCTAGGTGGATTCCTCGATTCATTTGGTGGTGGGGGATGGGGACCTATTGTATCAGCTACTCTTATTACAAAAGGCAGAACGCCACGCTTTGTTGTAGGATCAGTAAGTCTTACGGAATTCTTTGTCACCCTCGCCAGTGCATTTACCTTTTTTACATTGATAGGTGTTCAGCATTGGCAAGTCATACTTGCATTGGTAATAGGTGGTCTCATAGCTGCACCCCTTGCAGCCAGGCTTTCGGGCAAATTGCCAAGGAAAGCTTCTTTTATTTTTTTAGGAGTTATAGTGGTGCTCTGGAGTTTACGCATACTTATTAAAGTGCTATAATAATAAGAAACGTCAGATTATGTTTAACATTTTTAATTATCACCTGAATTATTACTTCCTGTTAGCCAGGCAAGAGACTCCTGCTCTTGCCCGATGTTGTCGCCCATAATATTATTCTTCCTGGTCTTGATAAATATCAATTACTGGCCAACCTGGTAGGTTGAATTCAATTCGCCTGCCCGGCATTCTAATCATCTCATCCGAAATCAACTAACAATGCATATTTCAAATTATACCAGATACATTCAAGCGAAACTTTACAAAAAAGCCTTCTTTCTGTCGTTGCCATTATTTGTGTCGCTATTACTCTCTGCCCAGGAAACCATTGAGATATCCGGGCTTGTCACTGGCCGGGAAACCCATGATCCTTTAGCAGGTGTGGCAGTTAATATCAAAGGGACAGTTGTGGGCACTCTTACCAATAATACTGGCACTTTTGTTTTGCGAACCAAACAAAAGCTTCCTTTCACATTATTATTTAGCTCTGTTGGCTTTGCTACCAGTGAAGTGGAAGTGACAGACATTAGCTCTCAGTTAAAAGTTGCTTTATCTACAAGAGTGGTTTTGGGTAGTGAGGTGGTAGTTTCGGCATCCCGTGTGCCGGAAAGTATTCTTCGCTCCCCTGTTGCTATTGAAAAGCTGGATATCAGGGCCATTAAGGAAACACCATCTCCCGGCTTTTATGATGCACTTGAAAAAGTAAAAGGAATGCAAATGATCACCGCAAGCCTGACATTTAAAGTACCCAATACAAGGGGATTCAATACATCCAATAACTTTCGTTTCATGCAAATGGTGGATGGTATTGATATGCAGGCAGCCACCCTGGGTGTTCCGCTTGGCAATGCTATAGGACCATCAGAACTGGATATTCAAAGTGTAGAGATCACACCGGGTGCGGCTTCCGCATTATATGGAATGAATGCCATCAATGGAATGGCTAACCTTATAACAAAAAACCCTTTTGACTTCCAGGGATTAAGTGTGTATCATAAAACAGGCCTCAATCATGTAGATGGTGTCGATCACCAACCAGCCCTGCTGACAGAATCTGCTATTCGGTTTGCAAGGGCCTATAAAAATCATTTTGCCTTTAAAGTAAACCTTAGCTATATGCAGGGAGTTGACTGGCGTTCTAATACGAAAACGGATCAAAATCCAAACAATTTAAAAACAGCCAATCCTGCCTTTCCGGAATTAAATGGAGTTAATAATACAGCATTCGATGGCTGGAATAAATATGGCGATGATGCACTGGCTGGTAGTAATCTTGTATCCTTAAGTGGACTTACTATAAATGGCAAGAACAACCAGACCTTGAGAGTAGCACGCACTGGATATTGGGAAACTGACCTGGTGAAACCGCAAGTGGATAATCTCAAATTTGATGCTTCCCTGCATTACAGGTTTTCAGAAAAAGCAGAATTGTCATATGCTTACAGGGTAGGAAAGATGGATGGCGTTTTCCAGCGTGGCAATAAGATACAGCTTGACAATGTGATTGTTCAAAATCATTCGCTTGAGGTAAAGGGTAACCGCTACTCAGTAAAGACGTATATATCTCTTGAAAACACCGGCGATTCATACAATGTCAAACCGCTTGCCGATAACCTGGATCTTTATAGTGGAGGGTCCAACTCGGCCTGGGCAACCAAATTTAAAAATGCCTTGGTAAACTATGGTAACTCCAATGGTGGTGCTTTAACATCTTCCAACCTGGCAGATGCCACAAACTATGCCCGTAGTATTGCTGATGCAGGCCGTGTGGAACCAGGAACTCCTTCATTTGAATCCCTAAAAAGGACAATCATTGGGATCAATAACTGGGATATTCGCTCTTCTTCCATACCCGGTGCACCGGAAACCGGTGGCGCTGCACTGGTTCAAAAAAGCCGCTTGTACCATGGAGAAGCCCAGTACGACCTCTCAGATAAGATTAGGATTGTTGACATATTGATAGGGGCCGATGCCCGTGTTTATGAGATCATACCTGACGGTAATAATTTCGTTGATTTCTCAAGGCCGACTGCTGAAAGAAACCTGCCTTTGAAAGATGGCAGTTTTGGTAAAAATGTTTACTATAAAAAATATGGTGCATTTTCTCAATTGACAAAAAACCTGTTTAACTCCAAATTGAAACTATTTGCTTCATTACGTTATGACTACAATCCTGAATTCAAACCAGAATTCACACCCAGGGTGGCCGCGGTTTACACCTTACACGATAAGCACAATTTTCGCCTGACCTTTCAGCAGGGTTACCGTTTCCCTGCCTTGTTTGAAGCTTTGTCCTATGTAAATAATGGAAGGGTGAAAAGAGTTGGAAGTCTTTCCTATATCAATGAAGGATTAGGATACCTGGAAAACAGTTACACACAGGCATCTGTAATTAATTTTAATGCGGTGGTAAGTGCACAGGGAAATAGTGATTCGGCAGCGCTGGCCAACAGGATTTTACTTACAGTAGCCAACCTTCCTAAAGCCAGGCCGGAAAAGATCAACTCTTTGGAATTTGGATATAAAGCAGTTTTGCTAGAGAATAAACTGGTTCTTGATATTGATGCTTATAGCAATCAGTATGAAGGATTTCTTGGCCAGGTGCAGGTTTTTGTTCCAAAAAATGAAAAGGTGGGTACTGATGCTGCAGTACTTTCCATGCTGGACCGCAACAGGGATGCTACCAGTGCTACATCCACTACAGCTGCCAGCCAGGGACAGGACCGCTACCGGGTTTACACAAATTCTAAAAATACCTACAGGAATTATGGTGCTGCCTTAGGGTTTTTGTATAATTTTTACCAACGCTATAGTTTTTCAGGAAACGTCAACTATAATAATATTAAAGAACTAGATGTTAAAGATATTTTTGTTACAGGATTCAACACGCCTGTATGGTCAACCAATCTTTCTTTCAGTAACAGGGAAGTGTTCAAAAATGTTGGATTTGCCATTGCCTGGAAATGGCAGGATAGTTTTGTTTGGGAAAGTCCCCTGGTAAATGGAAACATTCCTTCATTCCAAACAATTGATGCCCAGGTAAGTTTCAAATTGCCATCAGTTAAATCCCAATTAAAAATTGGTGGCGCTAACCTATTGAACAAGCGTCATATTGAATATGCGGGAGGTCCAACGATTGGTGCTATTTATTATATGGCAGCAACCATGGAAGGATTGTTTAATCACTAAGTTGTGATGAATGGTCATAATGAATTTTAAAAATAAACTTCTTCATTATCTTAGTTGAATACAGCAAAACATCGAAATAAATGGTTTCCCTGTATAGCTATTATTATGAAGAAGTTTATTACCTGCTGCCTGTCCATTACTAGTTTTTTTGTCAATGCTCAACAAAGCAGCACATCCAAACCTTTGCCCTCTGTTCCTGAAAATATTATCATAATTACTACAGATGGATTTCGTTGGCAGGAAATTTTTGAAGGCATGGATTCCGTCCTGGCCAACAATAAACTTTACAATGAAGATGATAGCAATTACATCTACAATAAATATTGGGATGCAGATATTAAGGAAAGGCGAAAGAAGCTAATGCCTTTTTTATGGTCGGTAATCGTAAACAAAGGCCAGTTATATGGAAATAGAATTTACGGAAATAAGGTCAACACTGCTAATCCTTTCTGGTTCAGCTATCCTGGTTATAGCGAGATTATGACAGGTTTTGTTGATACAGCTATCAATACAAATGATTTTCCTCCCAATCCAAATATCAATGTGCTTGAGTATCTAAACAGTCAACCGGGATACAGGGGGAAAGTTTCAGCGTTTGGTGCATGGAATGCCTTTGACCGTATATTGAATGAAAAACGCAGTGGCTTCCCTGTGGCATCTGCTTTTGATAAGGTGGGCGGCCCATCCCCCACAGCAGGCCAGGCATTGATCAACAAATTGTTGAATGACTCTTATAAACCATGGGGCAACGGTGAATGTCTTGATGTATTTACGCATTACGCAGCTATGGAAGAATTAAAAAAGAAAAAGCCCAGGGTGTTATACATTGCTTATGGTGAAACGGATGAATGGGCACATGCAGGTAAATACAGGTCTTATCTTGACGCAGCCCACCAGGTGGATGATTGGATCAGCCAGATCTGGGAAACAGTGCAAAAAGATCCTTACTACAGCAATAAAACAACAATTTTTATTACTACAGACCACGGAAGGGGCAATGCTGTCAAATCGCAATGGAAAGATCATGGAAGCAGGGTGGTTGGCGCCAATGAGATCTGGATGGCGGTAATGGGTCCGCATATTTCTGCAAAAGGAGAAATAAAATCTCTAGCACAATATCACCAGCAACAATTTGCCCAAACCATAGCCAAAATTTTAGGTTACCAGTTCAAAGCTCCCCATTCTGTGGCGCCTACAATTGATTCTGTAATGGCCAAATGATCATGCAACTATTGATGATGGCAATATTGTCAAAGGTTACTTTTTCAATTTGGTAAGCGCACTGCCTTTATGTGCTGCTATATGATCTGTTTTATCACTCTTGATCTCGTACTGTGGCGACTCTTTAGAAGCATGATGCGTATAGCCTTTATAATTAAAATCAGAATAATGGATCTTAACGATCCTGCCTGAAACATGTCCTGCTTCAGAGTTCCAGGTTACATGATCTCCTACTTTAAAATTCTTGCTCATGATAGTAATTTTTTCAAAATGCCTCACCAGGGCCCATATGCCAGCCCAATACCTGTGGTTTGATCAATAAAAATTCATCAAAGCTCATGCCTTTCATGACAATGAGCATTTGGGTGCTGCTATTAGATCAGGGATAGTGGTTCCTATTAGCTTACTGTTGAAAAGTAACACCCCAGGAAGATTAGGTCTTTTTACCAGGAGATAATTGGTGATCTGGGTACTCTGCTTTTTGATTCTCATCCATAACCATTTTAACCTGTTTTAAAAAATACAAATGCAGGTGCAGCCGTTTCCTTTGGGCAATAGAGGAAATGCTACCAGGCAATGAGGACTGTCAAAGATTGCAATGATGGCCGTCATTGCTGCAGGTACTGCATTGAGATAGGTTTACATAAGTAAAGCCATTTGGCTTTTCCACCCATTAACGGTATGTATATGAAGGAGAAAATTACCATTGATATTCCACTGTCAGAAGTGGTTTTAAAAGGAGACCTGGTAGTTCCGGAGCATGCTCATGCTTTGGTGATTTTTGTTCACGGCAGTGGTAGCACCAGGTTAAGCCCCAGAAATCAAATGGTAGCCTCTTACCTGAATAGTTTAGGTTTAGGCACCCTCTTATTTGACCTGTTAACTTATACAGAAGATAATGACTATTCCGCGCGCTTTAATATAGAATTACTGGCACACAGGCTAAAAGAAACCACATTATGGGTGGAAGGGCAGAACTGGGGTAAGAACCTGCAAATTGGGTTTTTTGGTGCCAGTACTGGTGCAGCGGCTGCCCTGGTGGCTGCATCCAGGTTGCCCCATGTCCTTGCCATAGTGAGCAGGGGGGGCAGGCCAGATCTTGCCTTGTCTGCCCTTCCAGGTGTGAGGGCTGTTACCTTATTCATTGTTGGCAGCCTGGATACCCAGGTTTTACAGCTTAATCAAAAAGCGTATAAAGCATTGCCCTGTGAAAAGAATTTAGAATTGGTAGCAGGTGCATCCCATTTATTTGAAGAAAAAGGAACCATGGAACAGGTATGTGTTTTAGCGGGTAACTGGTTTGAAAAACACTTGCAGCCAATACCATTGTTAAATGTATAAAACCTGATCATGTTTATAAACAGAAGTGAAGCTGGTAGAATGCTGGCTACAAGATTGCGCAAATACAAAAACATACCGGGTGTGCTACTGGCTGTTCCCCGTGGTGGTGTACCTGTGGCTTATGAAATAGCTAAGGAATTGAATATTCCTCTTGAAGTGATAATGGTCAAAAAATTAGGACACCCCAATAATAAAGAATACGCTATTGGTGCCGTGGGTTTGAAGGATAGCTTTGTATTACCGCACGAAAATGTTACCCAATACTATATCGAAAGTGAAGTAATGAACATCAGGGAAAGGCTGAAAGAAATGCAGGAAAAATTCCTGGGTAATAAAGAACCTGAAGATCTTTCCGGTAAAACAGTGATTGTAGTAGATGATGGGGTAGCCACAGGTAACACACTATTGGGCACTATCCAGGTGTTAAGAAAAGCTCATCCCTATAAATTGGTATTAGCTGTTCCCGTAGCTTCTCAATCTGCTATCGAAAAGCTACAGCCACACGTGGATGAGCTTATTGTTTTATTATGCCCCGAATCTTTCAGAAGTGTGGGAATGTTTTATAGTGATTTTTCCGAAGTGTCGGATAATGATGTAATAGAGTACCTCAACAGGCTTCAATTGGTAAAAAAAGCGGGTTGACCTGTAAGGGCTTTCTTACTGCTCATGTTCAATAACGATGCCTTTCAGGGTAGTCCAGCTTTACATAATACTCCTTTTATTGACGATCTGAATAATAAGGTTGTCCTTCTAATTTATTTATCTGTTTTCACCACAATACTATTATCATTTATACTAAAAGCAGTATGCTTAATCATCCAGCAGAGCTGTCTTTACCCTGTGCTTGTGAAATCTTTTAAAATATCTATATTAGTTCCTGCGGTTGCCTATTATGCTGTTTTATAGAAACTTTACCTACTGGATAGATAAGCGAAGCTGGAAATACATTTTTCTACTCACGACGCTTGATCTTTCTGTCGACGCACAGTAATGTACAATGATCTTTGTAAGCCGGGACTTTTCATTTTAATAGGTTACCCGGCACTTATAAATAAAACACTAATTCAAACTATGCCATACTATCATAAATCAGGAGAGATTCCTCATAAACGTCACACACAATTTCGCAAACCTGATGGCTCCCTGTATTCAGAACAATTATTTTCTACTGAAGGCTTTTCCAATGATTATTCGCTGTTGTACCATTTGTATCCTCCCACGCAGATCATAAAAACAGAAAAGCCTATAAGCGTGGCACCCCAGGTGGCCGAAGAAAAAATGCTAAGCCACCGCAGCTTTGAGGGATTCAATATCAAACCAGAAAAGGATTTCCTGGAAAGCCGTAAACCCGTATTGGTTAATAATGATGTACATATTGTGTTAGCGGCTCCTCAACAAAGCATGCAGGACTATTTTTATAAAAATGCTGATGCAGATGAAATGATCTTCGTGCATGAAGGGAGTGGAGTGTTAAAAACCATGTATGGCGAATTAAGCTTTGGCTATGGCGACTACCTTGTAATTCCCAGGGGCACTATTTATACTATCAACTTTGATAATGAGGACAACCGCCTGTTCATAGTGGAGTCATTCAGCCCCATTCGCTTTCCTAAAAAATATGTAAGCAGGAATGGCCAGTTGCTGGAGCACGCTCCGTACTGTGAAAGAGACATCCGCGTGCCTCAAAACCTCCTGACTCATGATGAAAGAGGAGACTTCCTGGTACGTACCCGCAAAAAGGGAATCCAGTATAATATTCACTATGCCGGTCACCCATTCGATGTGGTAGGATGGGATGGATGTTGTTATCCCTTTGCTTTTTCAATTCATGATTTTGAGCCCATTACCGGCAGGGTGCACCAGCCGCCACCTGTTCACCAGACCTTTGAGGCCAATAATTTTGTAGTTTGTTCATTCTGTCCACGGCTGTTTGATTATCATCCCCAGGCCATTCCAGCTCCTTATAATCACAGCAATATCGACAGCGATGAGGTACTTTATTATGTAGATGGTGACTTTATGAGTAGGAAAAACGTAACCAGGGGCATGATCACCCTGCACCCTGCAGGTATTCCCCACGGGCCACATCCAGGGGCTGTGGAGAAAAGTATAGGCGCCAGGGAAACCAAAGAACTAGCCGTAATGGTGGATACCTTCCATCCATTGATGCTCACGAAACAAGCATTGGATATTGAAAATAATGATTATGTGATGAGCTGGGCTGAATAACCTGGCCGGGAAGTCTGCTAAAAAGGGGAAAGGCAATCTTTGAATGGATGGCGTTTCCCCTTTTTGCTGGTTCAAACTACTTGCTTTTACCCGCCAAAGGGCATCTTAATTCATAGACATTCCCTATATAAACCATGCATGTACCAAGGATATCCCAGCTCTTATATGGTTGGAATATCTATGGAATATCTATGGGATATCTATGGAATATCTGTGGAATATCCTGCCTTTTAGTAGGCTTGTCTTGTACTGAAAAAACTTTACAGTTTGGGGTTTGGATACGGTTTTGGCTTTACAGCCTGATACATAGATACAGATTTGGATTTACAATAATTCTTTTATTTCCAGGTTTTTACAAGGGGTAGCTGGGATTGATGTGCCTTTGTACATTGAGTATCAAAAAGCATTAATAAGATACTTATTACATAATTTATTAGTGTAATGTGTAAGGTCTCAAACTTCTAACGAAATAATTGTTGCCTCTTAGTTATAGGTGTGGTTGATATCACTTTAATATAAACCAGGAAACTGTGTAAAAGGGGCTGTGGGGGGAGAATTCAATAATCAAGACAATTTTATACCCATCCAACCCTAATTTTTTGAAATAGCCTGGAAGTTCTTTCCTCAGTATTTTTTATATTTAAAACTAAATTATTCAGTTATGGTAAAAGTTTCAGAGTTAAAAGCAGGGGACATAGTTCATGTACTTCATGAAGGTGACGAAAGATTGGGTACTGTGGTAGATACTAACCGTATGGACAATTTGGCCTGTATTGATAATGGCGTGCAGGAGTTCTGGTATCCGCCGGAAGAGATAGTGCCGGTGCCATTAACCGAAGCTCATTTGATCAATACGCTGGGATTTGAAAAGGAAGAGAATGGAGAAGGAGTAAAATATAAAAGAGGGCCATTTCGCATATTAGTGCATGACCCCGGAAATTATACCAATATGGATGTATGGTACCGTGAGGATCACCGTCATTTTAATCATCCTATATACCTGCACGAATTGCAAAATCACTACCTTGCCATGACCAAAGTGCCCTTGGAAAGGGCTCAAATAGATTAAAACTTCTTAATTTTTTGGAAAAATCAGGCATTAGAGCTGTAAAAAACGGCTCTTTTTGCATTTAATGGGGGAAATACCTATATCTTTGCGCTCCCAAAATCTGTATGTCGAAACAGCCATTAATTAAACAGGACGGAACTATTATCGAAGCTTTATCTAATGCTATGTTCAGGGTAAAGCTTGAAAACGGACACGAAATACTGGCTACGATCTCAGGCAAAATGAGAATGCACTACATACGGATTTTGCCAGGAGATAAAGTTGGCGTGGAAATGAGCCCTTATGACCTGTCAAGGGGCAGGATCATTTTCCGTTATAAATAAATAAACGATTAATAACCTAACAATGAGAGTTAGAGCATCCATCAAAAAAAGAAGCGCCGACTGCAAGATTGTACGTCGCAAGGGAAGACTTTATGTGATCAACAAAAAGAATCCCCGCTTTAAGCAAAGACAAGGATAAGTAATTGGAGGCTGGCATTTTCCAGTTGACAATTTGAATTGAAAATTGAAAATTAAAAATCACAAATAACTATGGCTCGTATTGCCGGCGTTGACTTACCCAAAAACAAAAGAGGCGAAATAGGCCTGACCTATATCTTCGGAATAGGACCCGCCACTGCCCGTTACATACTTGACAAACATGGTATTGACCGTAGCAAGAAAGTAAATGAGTGGAATGATGAAGATCTGAACAACATCCGTACTACCATTACTGAAGAGTTCAAGGTAGAAGGACAATTGCGTTCAGAAGTGCAAATGAGCATTAAGCGTTTGCTTGATATTGCTTGCTACCGTGGTCTTCGCCATCGTAAAGGTTTGCCGGTAAGAGGTCAGCGTACTAAAACCAATAGCCGTACACGTAAAGGAAAGCGTAAGACGGTTGCTGGTAAGAAGAAAGCACCTAAGAAATAAGATCTGAAGGCGCAAGCATAGGGAACAAGGATGAAGAATACCTCTTTGATCTTGTTCCTTACTCCTTGAGCCTTCTTTCTATATGCACCTATTTACTGGAACAATTACGGATACCCCGGTGCAGGTGGAGGATTGGTCCAGGGCTTTCTGCAGATGCAGGAAGTTTATAATTAAAAAGATCACCTAAGTAAAATGGCAAAAGCACAACAAGGCGGCGGAAAAGGTCAGCAAAGCGCAAAGGCCGCTGCAAAGAAAAGGATCGTTAAGGTTGACTCCTATGGCGATGCACACGTAAACGCTACGTTCAACAACCTGATCATCTCTATCACCAACAAGCAAGGACAGGTTATCTCCTGGTCAAGCGCTGGTAAAATGGGTTTTAAAGGTTCTAAGAAAAACACTCCCTATGCTGCACAAATGGCTTCTTCAGACGCAGCTAAGGTGGCCCTGGATGCCGGAGTGAAAAGAGTAGATGTATTTGTGAAAGGTCCTGGTGCCGGTAGAGAAAGTGCTATCCGTGCTTTGGCCCAGTCAGGAATTGAAGTAACCATGATTAAAGACGTAACTCCGTTACCTCACAATGGTTGCCGTCCTCCAAAGAAAAGAAGAGTATAATAACAGGTGGCTTTAAGGCCACCTTACATATAGTTGAGCCAATTTGGTTTCATTTAATAAAAGGGTGCTTCATTAATTTTTACCGCTTTCAACGATGAACGCACCGGTTTCTAAAAAGCGGAAATGAAAAAAAACTATGGCACGTTACAATGGTCCTAAGACCAAGATCTCCCGTATTTTCGGTGAGCCCATTTTAGGAAATGGAAAATGGTTAGGTAAAAACTCCAACCCTCCCGGACAGCATGGTGCACAGCGTAAGCGTAAGAGCTTAGGTGAGTATGCACTTCAATTGCGTGAAAAGCAAAAAGCTAAGTACACTTATGGTGTTTTAGAGAAGCAATTCCGCAAAACCTTTGAAGAAGCCTCCCGTCGTAAAGGTGTTACCGGTGAAAATTTGATCAAACTTCTGGAATCCCGTTTGGATAATACAGTTTTCCGTATGGGTATTGCTCCTTCCCGTCCTGCTGCCCGCCAGTTGGTGAGCCATAAGCACGTAATGGTGAATGGTGATGTAGTTAACGTTCCTTCTTACCAGTTAAAGCCAGGTGATGTAGTGTCTTTGAAAGACAAATCAAAAGATAATACTGCGGTTACCAGCCAGATCCGTGGCCGTAATCCTAAGTTTACCTGGGTAGATTATAATGAAACTGAGTTCCAGGGAACATTTATTACTTATCCTGAAAGGGAAAGCGTTCCGGAAAATATCAAAGAGCAACTGATCGTCGAATTGTATTCTAAGTAATCTTAGGGAGTACTTTATCCCTAACGGATAAGGCCCCTGGATGAAAGAACAGCTGATCATTGCGCTGGTCATTAAAAAACAAACCTTAAATCTGAAATAACAAATGGCAATTTTAAATTTTCAGAAGCCCGACAAAATCGTTCTTCAAAAAGTTACTGATTTCGAAGCACAATTCGAATTCCGTCCGTTGGAGCCAGGTTATGGCGTAACCATCGGAAACGCCCTTCGCCGTGTGTTGCTTAACTCTTTAGAAGGGTATGCAATCATCGGTGTAAGAATTGAAGGCGTAGATCATGAATTTGCAACTATCAAGGGTGTTTCTGAAGACGTGGTTGAGATCATACTGAACCTGAAGCAGGTTCGTTTAAAGAAGATCGTTGACCATGATGTTCAAAATGAAAAGATCACTCTTTCTATAAAGAACAGAACTGAGTTCACTGCCGGAATGATGGCTGAAGGAACACAGTCTTTCCAGATCATGAATCCTGAATTGCTGATCTGCACCCTGGATAATTCATCCAAGCTGGATGTGGAGATCACAATAGGCAAGGGTCGTGGTTATGTTCCTGCTGAAGAGAACAAACCTAAGGATGCTCCTTTAGGATACATTCCTGTAGATGCTATTTACACTCCAATAAAGAATGTAAAGTACAGTATTGAAAATACCCGTGTGGAACAACGTACTGACTATGAAAAGTTAGTGATGGAAGTGAACACAGATGGTACCATTCATCCTGAAGAAGCAGTAAAGCAGGCCAGCCGTATCCTGATACAGCACCTGATGATTATTACTGACGAGAACATCACTTTTGATAATAAGGAAGAAAAGAAAGAAGATATTGTTGACGAGCAAACTTTACAATTGCGTAAAGTGTTGAAGACGCCATTGGAAGACCTCGATCTTTCCGTGCGTGCCTTTAACTGCCTGAAAGCAGCCAAGATCAATTCTCTAAGCGAGCTTGTTCAGTACGAGCAGGAAGACCTGATGAAGTTCAGAAACTTCGGTCAGAAATCCTTGTCAGAAATTGAGCAGGTGTTGAACGAAAGAGGTTTACATTTCGGTATGGACCTTGGTAAGTTGGGAATCGATAAAGACGATTATTAAAGTAAAAAGTAAAGAGTCAAAAGTAAAAAAGGTGACTTAAGTGTTAGAAGCCTTTTGAATTTTTCCTTTTGACTTTTGACTTATTTCATAACAGTAGGCTGCAAATCCTTGACACGGTGCAGCCGAATCTAAAACTTAAAAGTCATGCGTCACGGAGACAAAATCAACAACCTCGGTCGTAAGAAAGCGCACCGCGAAGCGTTGTTAAGCAACCTGGCTTGCCAGCTTATTCAGTACAAGCGTATCGTAACCACTTTGGCTAAAGCAAAAGCACTGCGTGTGTATGTAGAGCCATTGATCACAAAAAGCAAGAAGAATGAAACACACCAGCGTCGTGTTGTATTCAGCTATTTGCAGGATAAGGCTGCTGTTACTGAATTATTTACCACAATCAGTGAGAAAATTGCAGGTCGCCCTGGTGGTTACACAAGGGTTATCAAATTAGGCACGCGTCCTGGTGACAATGCTGAACTGGCAATGATCGAACTAGTAGATTTCAATGAGATCTATGGCAAGGGCAAGGTTGAGAAGAAAGAAGGAGCTAAAAGAACACGCCGTGCAGGTGGTGCTAAAAAGAAGGCAACTTCTGAAACACCAGCAGCGCAGGCGGAAACTGCAGCACCCGCTTCAGAAACTAAAACAGAAGCAACTGAAGACCAGGCAAGCTAATGATCACATGTATCATATATCAAGGCAAGATTTTTCAATCTTGCCTTTTTTTATGTGTTTACTGCAGAATATGCTAAAAATAAGGGTGAGTGGATAAGTTTAACGTCATGAAATTATTTGAATATTTTTCTTTGCATAACCTTTAAATTAATCAATGGAACAAAGACAAGCAATTTTGGTTTTGGCAGATGGTACTACCTGTTATGGAAAAGCCTTCGGGGCAATAGGCACTACCGGTGGTGAGATCTGCTTCAATACAGGAATGACAGGGTACCAGGAAGTATTTACAGACCCAAGTTATTATGGCCAGGTACTCATTATGAATGCGGTTCATGTTGGGAACTATGGTGTTGCTGATATAGATGTGGAAAGTGATAGTATCAAGATCAAGGGACTGATAGGTAGGAACCTGGAAGAATTGTTCTCCCGTCGCATGGCACAAATGTCGCTGGATGAATACCTGAAGTTGCAGAATATTGTAGCCATTGAAGGTGTGGATACACGTGCGCTGGTTTCCCAGATCAGGAGCAAAGGCGCCATGAATTGTATCATTTCCTCCGAGATCCTTGATCCGCAGATATTGAAAGATAAATTAAATGAAGTGCCCGATATGTCGGGGCTGGAACTTGCCTCCATTGTAAGTACTAAAGTGCCTTATGAACTAGGCGATCCTTCTTCTCCTGTTAAAATAGCTGTACTGGACTACGGTACCAAGAAGAATATCTTGAATTGCATGGTAGAAAGGGGTGCTCATGTAAAAGTATTCCCGGCAAAAACCTCCCTGGAAGAATTAAAAGCGTTTAACCCAGCAGGATATTTTATCAGCAATGGCCCCGGTGATCCTGCATCCATGGAATACGCGGTAAATACCATGAGGGATATACTGAAAGAAGAAAAACCCACATTTGGAATTTGCCTGGGACACCAGCTTTTAGCACTGGCCAATGATATTCCTACATTTAAGATGCACCATGGGCATAGGGGTATGAACCACCCTGTTAAGAACCTGGTGACAGGCAGGTGCGAAATAACTACCCAGAACCATGGCTTTGGCGTAGATCCTGAAGCCGTGAAAAAGGCAGAACATATTGAGATCACCCATGTGAACCTGAACGACCAGTCTATTGAAGGCATCCGGGTTAAGGGTAAGCCGGCATTCTCCGTGCAATATCACCCGGAAAGTACTCCCGGACCACACGACAGCCGTTATCTCTTTGACGAATTCATAGAGATGATTCAAAAACATATCGCTTAATTTTAAGTCCCGCAAATGCGGGATTTTTTATGTTCCCGGAATTATCTACCCAACGGCTGTTGCTTCAGCAAATTCTACCAACTGACCAACCATTCATCTTTGAAGGACTGAGTCATCCTGATATAATTCCCTTCTACGGGGTGTGTTACCATTCATTGGAAGCAACTTCCGTGCAGATGGATTGGTATGATCAAATGATGGAAAAGAATACAGGTATTTCATGGAAGATCATAGATAAAGCATCTGCCAAGTCTATGGGAGTGGTCTCTGTATATCATTACAAAGAAGAGCATAATAAGGCTGAATTGGGCTTTTGGTTGTTACCGGCTTACTGGAAAAGAGGATTTATGAATGAGGCCCTGGGAGCAGTTATTCTTTATTGGCAGCATAACAGAAGGCTTCATCGCCTGGAAGCTTTTGTGGAAGCAGGGAACACTTCCAGTATGCAATTATTGGAAAGAATGGGTTTTACCCATGAAGGAACAATGCAGGATTGTGAAGTAAAGAATGGTCGCTATATAAGTTTACATATCTATGGTCTTCTAACTCCAGATGAATTAAATTCGTGAGCATGAAGATTGCCATCATCAATGGACCCAACCTGAACCTGCTTGGTAAGCGGGAGCCCGGTATTTACGGTTCCACTTCTTTTGAACAGTTTTTTGAGCAGTTAAAAAAGAAATACGCCCCAATAGACCTGGGCTATTTTCAAAGCAATGTCGAAGGTGATTTGATCAATGAGTTGCAAAGAGTTGGTTTTGATCATGATGGTATCATTCTGAATCCAGGCGGATACACTCATACTTCCGTAGCAATAGGTGATACCTTAGCCGCCATTACCACTCCTGTCATTGAGGTGCATATTTCAAATGTACACGCAAGGGAAGATTTTCGAAAACTTTCCCATGTATCCGGCAAGTCTGCAGGTAGCATCATTGGACTTGGTTTGAAAGGATATGAGTTGGCTATTGAATGGTTTTTGATGAAATAAGCTGGGAGGTAGTTTTATCCAGGTCAATGATCACCCGTTGGATGAAGTCCAACTGGTCTTTGATCAATTGATCTTCCTGGGAAAGGTTAGCCGCGGTGTGACTTACAGGATCAAGAAGCTTTTCTTTTTTTACAATAATTTCTCCCCCTGTTTTTGCAATTGTCTGATCCAATAAAGCCATGGATCTTTTGACAGATTGGATCAATGGTTGTGCGTGGACCACTGGGGGTTTATTAATTAAAGAAGTGACCACGGTAGCTATATTGGAGAAGAGGATGTGATTTAAAACAACGAACTGGTGCATGAGTTTACTGTTTCGCTGTTTGTTTTTTGGTTCAGAGAGCATGCGTTGAAATGCAGCAGCCACATTGGCGGAGCTTACATACACCTCTTTTCTAACTAACTTATATTCAAGCATATTGATCTGTTTCCCATTTAACCCCTCATAGATCTTTTGCAGGTAGTCTTTATTGGCTTTGAGCATTTTTAACAGGTAACCTTCCACCTGTTCAGCTTCCCAGGTAGGAAATAGAAAATAACCAGCACTGAATGCAATTGTACATCCCAAAACAGTATCAAGTATCCGCTCTTTGGCCACATCAAGCACACTAACGCCTAACAGGCTGAAAAGGATAAGTACAAAAGGTGTCAGGCATAGTACCATAGCCAGGTAATTAATTCTTACCAGCGAATAATTGAGTATCATCAACACCACCATAATGGCAAACAGCACCTCTTTGTTAGATATAAAAAGCAATAGGACCACGCCAAGCAAACCACCTATTATAGTTCCTGCTATTCTTTCAATATTTCTCTGCTTGGTAAGGCTAAATGCAGGCTTCAGCATAAATACAATGGTCATTAATACCCAATAGCTATGATGGCCATAAGCAAATAAATTGACGAACAGGTATCCAAAAATGGCTGCTATTGAAACCCTTAGGGCGTGTTTGAACCCAGAAGATTGTAAGGAGAGGTTGTTCCAGAATATCTTTGGATCTAATGATTGGTGTGTTACGAAGTGAGAATGATCTAATAATACTCTTTCCTTGCCAGGATCACCTTTGGCAAAGTATTCCTGCAGTTCCATTACCCGTTGCACCAACCGCCGGACATTCACAAGTATCTTCCTTAAAACGAGGTTGCTTTCACCATCTACTTTGCTGGTATCGTTAATGGCTTCTTTTAAAAGTAGCAGTTGCTGTTCAAAATCAAAGCGCTGCTTATACGGACCATTTACCTGAATGGCAACACCCATTTGGTCCAGTTCAAAAGCTACATCCTTGATGAACCAGGAGATCTTTTCGAGCACGCCAGTGTGCGCATATCTTTTTCTTAAGGATGCATAGTCATAGTAAGTAGCAGTAATATCCTCGAAAAGGTCAACGGTTTCCACGAAGGTTAACACCAGTCTGCGGCCCATGGTGGTAGTTTCGCTTACGATCTGCCGGGTTTTAAAAAGTATCTCCCTGACGGCATCCTGTTTCTCATTGACAGCTACATGTTGCGACACCAATTTTGTGTAATCTTTTTCCAGGTCGGTTTTAGGATTATAAAAATCAGCCTTCACAGAAAGGAAGGTGGCAATAGTCCTGATGCATTCACCAAGCACCCTTTGTGCTGCCCGGTATGGTTGAAGTTTGGAGAAACTAAGGCTTATAACGAGGTACCAGATAGCCCCAAGGAGAATGAGCACACTTTCAGTTAATATCTGTGGCTTGGGAACTATCTTATCCATAGTTAATATCATGGCAAGGATAGCCCCACTTCCCACTGCACTGGCCCGTACCCCATATACATTAAACATGGAGAAAAAGAAGGTGGCAACCAGGATAAGCAAACCCATGGTATAGACATTAGCACTGGCCAACGAGGTTAGCAGGGTGATGATAAAAACAAACAGGGCCGCAAATTGCATGGCGTTGCGCTTGTGTATGATTGGACCCGGTGCATCGGCCAAACTAACACAAAGCGCGCCCAGGGAAATACTTAATCCTGCATTGAGTAATTTGAAATAGGATAATACCAGGGAGGGAAGCAGGATGGCTATGGTAGTTCTCAGGCCATCGGCAAAAGCCTGGCTATAAAAAAAATACTGGATCTCCTTTGCTCTTGGCTGCATGCTACTTACATTTCTTTGGCCTTTCTATGCTAAAGCTATGCCTGCAAATTTGATCATAATTAGGTTATCTTATAATATTAATCAGTAAGGATCAAGTTTTATTATTGTCATTTTGCATGCATATGAAACTTCCAGTTGTATTTAAAACGCCTGAAGAAGCGCTTGAAATTATTCAGTCGGGTAACCGGGTATTTGTGCAGGGCAGCGCTCAGACACCCACCTGTTTGTTAAGGGCATTAGCTAGCCAGGCCTACAGGCTGAAAGATGTGGAATTAGTATTCATCAGCATCTATGGTGATATTTATGTAGATAAGCCAGAGTTAGTAAATAGTTTCAGGATCAACTCTCTTTTTGTATCTGCTGCCATAAGAAATAGCGTAAACGAGGGCATGGCAGACTATGTGCCTGTATTTCTTAGCGAGATCCCTGAGTTGTTTAAACAAAATATTCTTCCTATTGATGTAGCCGTGGTACAGGTATCACCTCCGGACAAACATGGCTATTGCTCATTGGGCGTTTCAGTGGATGTAGCCCGTTCGGCGGTAAACACAGCCAAATATGTAGTGGCACAGGTGAATCCAAACGTACCGAGAACGCATGGAGATGGATTGATACACAGCAGCCGTTTTTATGCCATGGTAGATTGTCATGAACCTTTATTCGAAGCAAGATTCGGCGAATTAGCAGGTCCGGCAGAAATGAGGATCGGTGAATACGTAGCATCATTGATAGATGATAGAAGCACCCTGCAAATGGGTATAGGATCTATTCCGGATGCCGTGCTCCATTCTTTAGCCGGTCATAAAGACCTGGGTATTCATACAGAAATGTGTTCGGATGGCATTATGGACCTGTTTGAAAAGGATATCATCAATAATAAATATAAACGTATTCATCCTCACAAAGCCGTAGCTGGTTTTGCCCTTGGTACTCGAAGGTTGTATGACTATGTGGATGATAATCCTGCATTCCAATTCCTGGATATAGATTATGTGAACGACCCGCATATCATCAGGCGAAATAATAAAATGGTAGCTATTAACAGCGCAATTGAGATCGATATCACCGGCCAGGTATGTTCTGATTCAATTGGTACATACCAGTTTTCAGGAGTTGGGGGGCAAATGGATTTTATGCGTGGCGCTGCACTTAGTGAAGGTGGGAAGCCAATTATTGCCTTACCCTCCCGAACTGCCAAAGGGGTGCCCAGGATAGTACCCGTTTTGAAGCCTGGAGCTGGTGTGGTAACTACCCGTGCACATGTACATTACGTAGTAACTGAATATGGTATTGCCTATCTATTTGGCAAGAATCTGCGCCAACGTGCCAAAGCATTGATCAACATTGCTCACCCAGATGACCGTGAAGGGCTTGAGCAATCCTGCTTTGAGCGGTTTAAAATTTTCTAATGTTATAATCCAGGTTTTTTTCAAATGATAATAGTTGCAGAGTTGTCAAGATAATTCCCCATTTCTACACTTCCATACCTAAGGCAGAGCTTCATTTTTATTTATTTAAAGGGTAAAAGGAATTGGCACATTTTTCTTTTTATTCATATATTAATGAGTTAAATTTAGAAAGCCACTTCCTTTTGAAATCCTGTTCACACCTTGTCGCTGACCATGGTTACATTCCGGAAGATAAATGAAGGAATAATTATGAGAATTTCACCCCTGGTGCTGCTGATACTTGTAATATCCTGCACTAAAAAGAACCTGGAAACACCTGCTCCCGTACAGCAACCTATTTCTGCACAATCTGTTACCGGCAAACCGGAAGCTTGCAATTTTGGCCTTCATGTTTTTAATAAAACAAGAAGAGCTCCTTCAGCAGATATCAGTGGACTGAAAAAGAAACCAAATAAAGGTGTAACCATCACACCCCCCAATGCCACCATACTTTTAGATTTTGACGGGCAGGTAGTGGAAAATACTTTGTGGAATATTTCAGGTCCTATTCATTGTGCAGCTGCAAACCTGGCTGTGATTGATATGGACAGGATCACTGACAGGGTGAGTGAAGATTTTTCTCCTTTTGATGTGGTGGTAACTACAGACGAAGATGTGTACAATGCCACAGATCCGAAAAAAAGAATGAGGGTAATCGTTACAGAAACCTGGGACTGGTTTGGTGTAGTAGGTGGCACCTCTTATAACAATTCGTTTACCTGGGGGAACAATACGCCGTGTTTTGTATTCAGTACTTTGCTTAGTTATAATGAAAAATATATTGCAGAAGCCATTTCGCATGAAGTGGGACATACTTTGAATCTTAAACACCAGGCATTGTATGACAGATCAGGCAATTTTATTTCAGAATATAATGAAGGTGCAGGAGATGGACGAATAGGATGGGCACCCATTATGGGAATCGGTTATTACCGAAACGTAACTACCTGGTACAATGGTCCCACTGCAGATGGATACAGGAACATCCAGGATGATGTGGCAATTATTGCCAATGTGTTGGCTTTGAAGGCTGATGATAATTCTGATATGCAACGGTCTAACAGGTTTAATAATGTGGAGGAAGGGATCATCAACAACAGGAAGGATATTGACTATTTTTATATTGACATTAAAGATCCGGCTTCAGTGCTTAAAGCGGAGCCTAAATGTCTCGGAAACGGTGAAGGAGCCAACCTAGCCTTGCGCATGAAGATCTATGATAAGCAAGGCAATTGTATAAAAACGATAGAAGATGCGGGAAGTCTGGCTGCATCGGTTTCTTTAACACCAAACAAATACTTTATCGGCATCGAATCCAAACCAATTGAAGGCAGCACACGAAATGGTATGCTGGGAAGTTATACGGTAAGCTTGGAGTGATCCATAAATAAACAATATCTTTATAAAGAAGCCCGGAGTATAACATCCCGGGCTTCTTTTTATTTTTCTAATTCAATGTTTGCAAATTGCTTTTCTATGATGTTCAATTATGGGTCGCAAAGGTCAGGGTCTCATAGCTATTTTATGAATTTCATCTAAAGATGCTAGATAAAGGCTACGTCCGTGCGTGCCAAGTATGATGTCGTTTTCCCGTTCCTGGAAGGTAATATCATGTATAGGAATTGATTTAGGCAGACCTGCATTCCAGGTCATAAATGTTTTTCCTTTGTCAAAACTTACATACAATCCACCGTCAGTACCTACGTAAATAATGTTCTCATTTTTTGGGTCTTCTTTCACTACATTAATAGATTCCATAGGCAGATCTTTCCCAATGCCAGACCAGGTAGCCCCATAATCATCACTTGCGTACAGGTAGGGTGCAAAATCATCATTGCGGTAGCCATTTAACGATACATATATTCTCCCTTCCTTGAAGCGTGAAGCAGTTACCCGGCTTACCCATAGATCCTGCGGCAACAAAGCCTTCTTTTTAATTTTACCGCTGATCTGATTCCAATTAGCGCCTGCATCTTTAGTTACATAAATGTTTCCATCATCTGTTCCTGTGTAGATTAATCCAAACCGAAGAGGGGATTCCGAAATGGTAGTTAATGTGCCATATGGTACATTACCAGTCTTACCTGCTTTGGTCAGATCGCCGGTAAGGGCAATCATCGTATCTCCCTGGTTAAATGACCTGTGAAATTTATTACTGCCAAAATAAACTATATCATTGTTGTGAGGGCTGAGTAAAATGGGAGCCTGCCAGTTAAAGCGCAAAGGTTTTTCTCCCAATTCGTGGGTAGGAGTTATGCTCCTGGTGCCTTCGCGGGTGAGTCGGTTGGTGCGGGAGTAATTTCCAAACTGGGAGCCATAATAAGTAGTTAGATTGTCCCGCAGATCCACCTGTACCTGCATGCCATCTCCTCCTCCAATATTTTTAGCCCTGTCCTCCAATTGCCCGGTACCTGTTTCAGCATTGGCATTGCGGTAATTGGTGGAAGGTACATACCATACACCATTATCCTGCAGACCTCCATATACATTATATGGTTTGGCATTGTCCACGGCAATATTGTAAAATTGACCCACGGGCGGCGTGTTGGCTTTGAACCAATGGTCACCGTTATCATAGGTAAGATTAATACCACCATCATTTCCATTGATCAGGTGAGCATCTCTTTTTGGATTGATCCATAAAGCATGATGATCGCTATGGACATTTTGCTTGTCCATATTTTTCCAGGTTTTGCCTCCATCAACAGAAACCTGCGAGGTCAGGCCTAATGCATAAACTTTTTCGGGGTTGTAAGGAGAGACATAGATCTTACCAAAGTAATATCCATAGGAAAAGAAGATGGGAATTTCAACTGTATTGGTTTTATGCCATGTCAGGCCACCATTTTCAGAGCGGTAAACTTCCGCACCAATGGGATTGCCTTCAAACCCGGTATTCACATATAAATAGTCATACAAAGAGGTTGGCTTTAATTGATTGCGGGCAACCATATCTTTTACCATCCTGGCATTGTATTTCTTTGAAAGTCCATTCCTTTTTAGCAAGGTATCAAGCCTGGATTCATTGAGTTGGGCAAATTGCTCAATGGACAGGTTCTTTAATTCATCCAGCGCATATACAAGGGTGTCTTTTTTTGCAGTATCGGGTTTGGCTTGTTGGTTGTCAACTATAGCATACACGATACCCGGATTTTTAGGATATACAGCTACCCCCATTCTTCCCACATGTGGACCCGTTGGCAAACCAGAACCCGGAATAGAAAGCAGTTTCCAGGTATTGCCCCCGTCGGAACTTTTATATAAACCACTTGTTTTTCCACTTCCTTCAAAATCCCAGGCCCTCCTGGTTCGATACCAGGCGGTGGCATATAATTCCTCAGGATTTTGAAGGTTGATATCCATATCCACTACACCTGTATTCTCATCTATAGAAAGTGTTTGTTTCCAGGTTTTTCCGCCATCCGTTGTTTTATATACGCCTCTTTCTTTATTGGGTGAATAAAGATGACCTAGCACAGCAACCCAGGCAGTATTATCCTCGGAAGGGTGTAGAATTATCTTTCCAATATGATGCGATTCAGGTAGTCCTAGGTATTGCCATGTTTTGCCCTCATCATTGCTCTTATAAACACCGATACCTGAATAAGAAGACCTGCTACTATTTACTTCCCCGGTACCCACCCAAATGGTTCGGGTTTTCCAGTTTACCGCAATATCTCCAATAGTAATCACAGCAGCGCTGTCAAAGATGGAGGTAAAAGAAATGCCATTATTTGTAGTATGCCATAGCCCCCCTGAAGCGTATGCAACATAAAATTCAGTGGGATCATCCGGGTTTGCTTCAATGTCATCGACCCTGCCACTCATCACCGTAGGGCCGATATTCCGGAACCTGACATGATTTACAAGGGATTTTTGTGTTAGTGATTGTTTTTGCTGCAAGCTTTTTACACGTGCTTCGCCGGGTGTATAACCCACCTGGGCATTTGACAAAATTGTAACGAGCAAAAGGGTAAGGAAAGGGAGATAATAAGTTAATTTTGAATGCATAAATTCTTCCTTTGTACGTTTAAAGGATTTCAAACATACTAAACTATGCGGTACCTGTTTATTCTTATCCTGATGATATCTGTGTCGGCCCAGGCACAATGGAAAAACTATATTATTGGTGCTAAAGGTGATACCTTAAACCGTATTGATATGAAAGGTCTTAAACAAGGTCCCTGGGTAGTGCACATAGATGATCTGAGAGGAGAAAGGGGATATGAAGAAGAAGGCCTATACTGGAATGATAAAAAGGAAGGAACATGGCGCCGGTTTTCGTTGGAAGGAGACCTGATAGCTGTTGAAAACTATAGATATGGTTATAAGGATGGAAAGAATACTTATTTTAACTACCAGGGTGAGTTGCTGAGAGAAGAGTCATGGCGGGCTATTGATCCAAAAAATCCTTATGATACGGTGAATGTGTATGACCTCCAGGATCCAACCAAGGTCGTAGGCAGGAAAGCCATTAAAGTGGAACCCAATTCATATAAAAACGGCACCTGGAGATTTTATGATCCACAAATGGGAACCATAGAGAAAACTGAAGAATGGGTAATGGATAAGCCAAAGGAAAAACCAAAGCCGGTAGAGGATGACCTCTCTCCAATAGACGTGAACACGGGAGAAGCGACTGTTAAAAAGGATGAAAAGAAAGTAATGACGAAGCCACAGGCGGTTTTAGACTTTGAAAAGAAGAATGCCGGGAAAAAGAAAATAAAGGTTAGAACCGGTAGCACCGGAGGATAAAAATGAAGGCGCTTTTAAAGTGCCTTTTTTTACTGAAGTTAATTGCTGCTGTTTTTTAATTTTTGTGGATTAGATGCAGCGGTACTTTTTTGGGTGTTGATTATGCTGTTAAAGTAATTGTGGAAATATAGAAGCTGGTATTGTATGGCGTTAGCCCAGTAATTCCAATCGTGTTTACCTGGTCTTTCAATATAATCGTGAGGAATTTTAAGATCTAGCATTTTTTTATGTGCTTCGCGGCTCATCTGCACAATAAAGTCTTCCGTTCCGCAATCCATTATTATGGCTAATGAATCTTTTCTGAAGTGTTCCATTTCATGCATGATAGAGAGTTCCCTGTAATAATGCCGATTGGTAATTGTGTCTCCCAGTCGCTTGTTCACATCATAATGCGGATCGGTAATGTAATCTATAACGAGTGCACCACTCATGCTTCCGCAGGCGCCAAAAAAGTCAGAGTGCCTGAAGCCAAGAAAAAGGCCGCCGTGGCCACCCATGCTTAATCCTGTGATTGCCCGGGCTCTGCGGTCTTTTATGGTTTTATAATGTGTATCGATATATCCCGGTACCTCGCTGGAAATATAAGTTTCAAATTTCATTGTGCTATCTACAGGACTGTCAAAATACCAACTGCTATAGGCGCCATCCGGGCAAATTATTATAACCTGGTATTGGTCCGCATAATCTTTCAGGTGGGGTACTCTTTTGATCCAATTGTTGTATGCTCCTGAATGCCCATGTAACAAGTAAATAGTTGGGAAGTTTTCTTTCTTTTTATAGGAGTCTGGAGTAATGATTACGCAATTATAAGACCGGTGCATGGCATTACTGTAAATGCTAACGGTATCGACCTGGCCGGCAAACAATAAATTGATATATAGGAGCGAAAGCACTGCAATCAGGTATCTTTTCATGGCAATTGATTGATGGTAAATGTAAGCCGCCCAGCTTAATCTTTCTTATTTACTGTTTACTAAATAAATGCACAGCTACGTGCATAATTGTCTATAAAAGAGCTCTTTTTTTAAGCTCAAACAATAACATTCTTATTAATGAATTGAGGCATGTAAAAGGGTAAAATTCCGTATCTTTTCCGCCTAATATTGAGCACTATGATTAAAATGCAAGTTATTGGCAATCTTGGAAAAGATTGCGTAGTCAACACAGTTAACGGAAGAAATGTAATCAACTTTACAGTAGCCCATACTGAAAAGTACAAGGACAGCCAGGGCAATAACCAGGAAAAAACAACCTGGGTAGACTGCGCCTACTGGACTGATAGAACAGCGGTGGCACCTTACCTTCAAAAAGGTACACAGGTTTTTGTAGAAGGTGCGCCTGAGGTTCGTAGCTTTACAAGGGGAGATGGCACAGCGGGAGCATCACTTTCTCTAAGGGTCAGGGAAGTGCAGCTGTTAGGTCGTAAAGGTGAAAATGTTGGAGGCGGATCTGGTTCATATGAAGCTCCTTCTGTAGCTCGCCAGGAATCATCAGCGCCTGCCAGTGTAGATGATGTAGCGGACGATTTGCCATTTTAAGAATATGATTACCTATAGTATAGGCCTTTCATTTAAATGCTCCTGGAAAAGGAGCATTTTTTATTGCAATCGCTTGATGAACATAGGCTTGTATTGATTGTACGATAGATCCTTGCTTGTTTTGTTGTTTCTTTGCGCATGTCGCAAATTTTTAGTTACCAGGAATTATATGAGTTTGCAAGGCAAGTCTTTTTGCATATGGGTTGTAATGAAGAGGATGCAGGGCTTGCCACAAAGGTGTTGCTCTCTGCAGATCTGAGAGGAGTGGATTCCCATGGAATTGCCAGGTTGAGCGGGTATGTCCGGTTATGGGATGCAAAAAGAATCAACTCTTCTCCCCAGGTGAAAATTATTCACGAAACACCATCTACAGCCACTGTGGATGGAGATAGTGGATTGGGATTGGTGGTGGCACCTAAAGCAATGAAAATCGCAATTGAAAAAGCCAGGCAGGCAGGAACAGGTTGGGTTAGTGTTCAGAATAGTAATCATTTTGGAATAGCTGGTTACCATTCTATGATGGCCCTTGAGGAAGACATGATTGGTATCTCAATGACCAATGCCAGTCCCCTGGTAGCGCCAACATTTTCTGTTGAGAGGTTATTGGGCACCAACCCTATCTGTGTGGCCATTCCCTCAGGTGAACAACCGCCATTTGTTGCTGATATGGCAACAACCACAGCCGCCAATGGAAAGTTGGAAATATTGCAAAGGAAGGGGGGAGTAGCTCCCCCGGGCTGGATCCAGGATAAAACGGGGAAGTCATCCACAGATCCACACGAACTGAAGGCAGGGGGAGCCTTATTGCCCCTGGGCGGTGATAAAGAACATGGAAGTCATAAGGGTTATGCATTGGGAGCCATAGTTGATATATTTTCTGCGGTACTAAGTGGGGCTAACTATGGTCCATGGGTACCTCCATTTCCTGCTTATGTACCTATGCCCACCAATATGCCTGGAAAAGGTATAGGCCATTTCTTCGGTGCTATGAGGATTGATGCCTTCAGGCCTGCTGAAGAATTCAAAAAACACATGGACCAATGGATACAACGATTCCGGGAGGCAAAACCGGCTTCGGGCCATGATAAAGTTTTGGTACCAGGTGATCCAGAACGGGAAATGGAAATGACACGAAGGGACCAGGGGATACCTGTTTTAGGACCTGTTGTCAATGATTTGCATTACCTGGCAGAAAAATTTGGACTGGAAATGGTTAATGTCAAGTCCTGAAAACATGGGTAGGACTATATTTGCGCCCAAATAAAGCTTTAGCAATAATGAAAGTTATGAAGTTTGGCGGTACCTCTGTGGGGAAGCCGCAACGCATGCATGATGTAGCTACTCTTATTACCGCTGACCAGGAGCCTAAGATTGTAGTACTCAGTGCTGTTTCCGGTACAACCAATGCGCTGGTAGAAATTGGGGTAGCACTTTCTAATGGAGACAAAGAGAAAGCGAAGGCCAAAATAGATCAGCTTGAAGATCAATATAAACAGTTTATCAATGAGTTGGTAAAGCAGCCTGAATCTTTGCAAAAGGCTGAACAAATATTAAGGGAGCATTTTGAATTCCTCAATATCATACTGCGTATATCCTATAATGAGGCGTTGAATAAGGATATCCTGGCGCAGGGCGAACTACTTTCTACCAAATTATTCAGTGTTTACTTATCAGAAAAAGGTATAGACCATGAATTGCTTCCTGCCCTGGAATTCATGAGCATTGATGCCAATGATGAACCACAGGTGGAGATGATAAGAGAGAAGTTAAGCAGGCTTCTCAAACAATATGATCAGAAATCATTGTTCATTACCCAGGGATATATTTGTCGTAATGCAAAAGATGAAGTAGATAATTTAAAAAGAGGGGGGAGTGACTATAGTGCTTCGCTGATTGCAGCTGCTATCAAAGCTTCGGTTTGTGAAATTTGGACTGATATTGATGGAATGCATAACAATGACCCTCGTATCGTGAACAGGACAGTACCTATTGAGCAATTGAGTTTTGATGAGGCGGCAGAGCTGGCCTATTTTGGAGCTAAGATCCTTCATCCTGCTTCTATATGGCCTGCACAGCAATATAAAGTACCTGTAAGATTATTAAATACCATGGCTCCTTCCGCAAAAGGCACTTTGATTGCAGAAGCTGCAGCTTCAAAGGGTGTTAAGGCGGTAGCTGCAAAAGATGGAATAATTGCTATCAGTATAAAAAGTAGCAGGATGCTGCTTGCATATGGATTTTTGAGGAAGGTTTTCGAGGTGTTTGAAAAATACCGTACGCCTATTGATATGATCACCACCTCGGAGGTTGCTGTTTCGCTGACCATAGATAATGATAGCTCGCTGCCCGAAATTATTAGAGAATTGGAAGCATTCAGTACTGTCTCAGTAGATAGAAATCAGACTATTGTTTCCATTGTGGGCAACGAGATTGCCTCAGATGCGAATACGCTTAAAAAGGTATTTGATTGTTTGGCGAACGTTAATGTGAGGATGGTGTCCTATGGCGGAAGCATTCACAACATTTCAGTGCTGGTAGCTGCCGATGAAAAGAAAAAGGTGCTGCAACAATTAAACAGCGGCTTGTTTGGATTATAAAAGATTTCTTTGAATCGCTTTTTCATAAAAAAACCTCCTGATTACAGGAGGTTTTTTAATATATGCTAATAAAATTAAACAATCAGTAAAGCGTCGCCGTAACTGAAGAACCTGTATTTATCCTTAATAGCTTTTTTGTAGGCTTCCATGGTAAGGTCATATCCTGCAAAAGCACAGGTCATGATCAAAAGGCTAGTTTTTGGAAGATGAAAATTTGTAACCAGTGAGTCGGCAATATTAAAATCGTATGGAGGATGGATAAATATATTTGTCCATCCTTCTGAAGGTTTTAAAAGTTTTTGCGCAGTTACAGAAGACTCAAGGGCACGCATGGTAGTGGTACCAATTGAGCATATACGATGATTGGTTTCTTTGGCCTTGTTGACAATGTTGCAAGCTGCATTTTCTATCCGGTAGTATTCGGCATCCATTTTATGTTTGCTCAGGTCTTCTACCTCAATGGGGCGGAAAGTGCCAAGCCCTGTATGAAGTGTGACTTCTGCAAAGCGAATGCCTTTGATCTCGCAACGCTTGATCAATTCGCGACTAAAATGTAAGCCTGCGGTAGGTGCAGCTACGGCGCCTTCGTGTTTGGCATATACCGTTTGGTAGCGTTCCCGGTCTTCTTCATCCGGTTTACGCTTAATATATTTCGGTAAAGGAGTTTCACCATATTTTTCAAGAACCTGTCTGAATTCATCTTCAGAACCTTCATGAAGGAACTTGATTGTTCGGCCTCTGGAAGTGGTATTATCAATTACTTCGGCTACAAGTTCTTCGGTATCACCAAAATATAATTTGTTACCTACGCGGATCTTTCTTGCGGGATCAACAATTACATCCCAAAGACGATGTTCCTTATTTAATTCCCTAAGCAGGAATACTTCAATTTTGGCGCCTGTTTTTTCTTTGCGGCCATACATCCTTGCGGGAAATACCTTTGTATTATTTACAGTAAATACATCCTTGTCATCAAAGTAATCAAGGATATCTTTAAATAATTTGTTTTCGATCTGCCCCGTTTTTCGGTGAACGACCATCATTCGGGCATCTTCTCGTTTTTTAGCAGGATGTTGGGCAATAAGATTTAAAGGAAGGTCAAACTTAAATTGTGAAAGCTTCATGGACTTTTTTAGTATTAATTACAAGCCTGAGACTTTGGTTCGGAGCAGAAGGAGGAGCTATAGAAGGGAAGCGGGGCTAAAGGAAATTCCTTGTGCCCATAACCCTTAATGCATACCTCGGTCTTACGGCACCGGGGAGGTCATTTGGCTTAAAGGCCGCAAAAATAAGATATTTTTAAAAATGTCAGCTCCATTTTTTGGAGGGTACAGGTTTTTAAAAGTATTTTTCTGTTTTTCGGCCAGGAAATAAATCTGTGATTCTTATAGTTCCGGAACTGAATCCAGCAATTGGCGGGTATAGGCGTTTTTTGGGTGCCTGTAAATTTCTTCTGACTCACCTTTTTCCACAATACGGCCTTTGTGCATCACGAGAATACGGTCGCTCATGTACCGCACCACCGAAAGGTCATGCGAAATGAATAATAAAGTCAATCCCAATTCTCTTTTTAATTCATTTAGCAGGTTCAATACCTGTGCCTGCACACTCACATCAAGCGCTGAAACCGATTCATCACACACAAGGAAATGGGGGTTTAAAGCTAAAGCCCTGGCAATGACTATTCTTTGCCTCTGGCCGCCTGAAAATTCATGAGGATACCGGCTGGCCACACTTCCAGGTAGATTGACCTGGTCTAAAAGCCTGGCCACTCTTAATTTCCTTTCCTGGGCATGCAATTCAAGACCTGCAATTTTCATAGGTTCTGAAATGGCGGCCTCGATGGTTAACCGGGGATTCAAAGAAGAATAAGGGTCCTGGAAAACCAACTGTACATTTTTTCTTAATCGCTTGGTTTCCTGGCTGGTTAAATGAGTGATATCCTTTCCATCAAAAAGAATTTGTCCTTCGGAAGGCTTTATAAGGCCTAAAATGGTACGGCCAAGGGTTGTCTTACCACATCCAGATTCACCTACCAATCCCAGGGTTTCACCTTTATACAGGTCAAAGCTAACATGGTCAACAGCGGTGAATGAATTACTTACTTTTCCCAGGAAATTACTGCGGCCTGCGAATTGTACTACAAGGTCTTTCACCTCAAGAAGTATTTGTTCTTTTGGATTTAATGCTGGAAGAACCCGAGTCAATTGATCCGATTTCCTGCCTTCAAGGAAATCGCTAACTATTGGAAGCTTTTCTCCTTTTGCATGTAATGCAGGGCGGCATGCTATTAGGGCTTTTGTATAAGGATGTTCAGGATGAGTGAAAATAGAATGTGATGTATTTTGTTCGACAATTTCTCCCTTGTACATAATCACTACCTTATCAGCTATTTGTTTCACTACTCCAAGGTCATGGCTGATAAAAATGACAGCCATATTTTGTTCTCGCTGTAATTCTTTGATCAGCAGAAGTATTGTTTTTTGAACTGTCACATCAAGGGCTGTAGTTGGTTCATCGCAGATGAGCAGTGATGGATTACAGCACATTGCCATCGCGATCATTACCCTTTGTTTTTGACCCCCACTTAATTGGTGCGGGTATTTTTTAAATATGACCTTGGGTTCAGGAAGCTTTACTTTTTCAAACCATGCAATTGCTTGTTCTTTCGCTTTTGCTGCGGACAATTTTTTATGTATTTGTATGGCTTCCATTACCTGGTGGCCGCATGGCATAACCGGGTTGAGCGAGGTCATTGGCTCCTGGAAGATCATTCCGATCTTATGGCCCCTGATCTTGCGAATGGTTTCTGTAGAACAATTTAAAAGATCCAGGCTTTCAACCCCGTTTTCAGAGAATAGTATTTTACCATTGGGATAGCTTGCTGGTGGGGTAGGTGAAAGCTGTAATATAGAAAGTGAAGTGACAGATTTCCCCGAGCCGCTTTCCCCAACAATGCCTACAATTTCACCTCTGTGCACATTAAAGGATATATGGTTAACAGCCCTGGTTTTTTGGCTATCATTTGTGAAATCGATAGATAAGTCCTGAATTCTGAGAATGGGATTCATTGAAAGAATAATGCGAATGAGCTACAATTGTTAAATGGGCGCAATCATTTTCTAAATTCCTCTAATTAATGCCTGGTTTTAAAAAAGATGTAAGGCAGACTCCTTGTGATTATTAAAAACGGAGGTGTCTGACAGTTAGTCCGTTATTAATCAATTGCTTTAACGAATCAATACCAATACGTATGTGCCT
Source organism: Bacteroidota bacterium (assembly GCA_023415275.1). GTDB lineage: Bacteria > Bacteroidota > Bacteroidia > Chitinophagales > Chitinophagaceae > Flavisolibacter. The sequence continues at coordinate 3,062 of JAEZLJ010000025.1, read as the reverse complement.
TTCTACAAATTGTTCTGTCACTTTTTTATCGCTCTCTTCTGTTTTTACACCTTCCGGGGTCATAGGAGAGTCAGATACCAGTAATAATGCTCCTGTAGGTATTTTATTATAAAACCCTACAGAAAATATGGTAGCTGTTTCCATGTCAATAGCATATGCCCTGATCTGCTGCAGGTATTCTTTGAATTCCTCATCGTGCTCCCATACCCGGCGGTTGGTAGTATATACGGTACCGGTCCAATAATCCACTTCGTATTCACGGATAGTTGTAGAAATGGCTTTTTGGAGTGCGAAAGCCGGAAGGGCAGGTACTTCCACAGGGAAGTAATCGTTTGAAGTTCCTTCACCCCTGATGGCAGCAATAGGTAAAATAAGATCTCCTAGTTTGTTTCTCTTTTTTAAGCCTCCGCATTTCCCCAGGAATAAAACAGCCTCGGGTTGAATGGCTGTCAGTAAGTCCATGACGGTAGCAGCTGTAGGACTTCCCATTCCAAAATTAATAATAGTGATCCCATTTGCAGTAGCACATTGCATAGGTTTGTCAGTTCCTATAATTGTAGCTCCATGCCACTGAGCAAAGAGTTGAACATAATTGCTGAAGTTGGTTAATAAAATATATTTTCCAAAGCTTTCCAGTGGTTGTCCTGTGTACCTGGGCAACCAATTGTGAACGATGTCTTCTTTTGTCTTCATGGCTACGAATTTAATGATTACGTTTGATGCATGATAGCAGTTCAATTTCCTGAGCCGCAATTCAGTATCAGGAGTGAAGCTGGTAAACGTTACATTTTCGATGTTTTACGGAGATCATGGCTTCTTTTAACGGAAGAGGAATGGGTGCGCCAGAATTTCATCAATTACCTTATCGGTGAATTGAAATACCCCCGGGCATTAATAGCGGTAGAAAAAGAAATCCAGTTAAATGAACTGAAAAAACGATTTGATATATTGGTGTATGATGTTTACCATAAGCCATGGATGATAGTGGAATGTAAGGCCCCTGAAGTTGGATTGAATGAAAATGTTTTGCAGCAGGTATTACGGTATAATATGAGTGTACCCGTAGAATATATTGTTATTACTAACGGGCATTTGACTATGGGATGGGAAAAATCAGAAGGGTCACTTCAGGCGTTAACTGAATTACCTAAATGGAAATTATAAGTGGAAGAGTTCTGTTATTATAGCTCTGAAAGAGCTATCAAAATATGTTTTGAAGTTTTACACGCGATAATTAATCTTATTGCATTAGGTAGTATAAAAAAAGGCTGCCCGTATATATTTGGACAGCCTCTTTATATAAATGACACTATAATTAAAAGTCTTTCTTTTCTTTAGCCTTCTGCATAGGATTTATACCCTGGCTTTGACCACGGGCAGCACCTTGCTTAGCTTTAAATACAGCAAATTTGGAGGGTTCCTGTTGAACATTTCCCCATGTATTATTGCTTTCATCAATGTCCGCTGTTTCACGCATGGGATCAAGTTTAATACCTGTTACCTCTTTATCTTTCATAAAGAATTTGGTTACATGGTTTTCATTCAAACGCCATACCTGTGCAGGAATGCGATCAACTTCCTTTGATCCATCTTTAAATGTCCATTCTATAATGATGGGCATCACAAGGCCACCTTTGTTGGTAAAGCTTAATTCGTAAAAATATTTAGAGTCAATAGCTTTTTGTTCTGTTTCATTCAATGATTCTACATTAGGCCCACTGGCAGTTACCTCGTATTTTGTTGAATCATAAGGCTCCAAACCTCTATCGTATCTCCAATAAAAGTCACGCAATGAAGTATCCACATCTGTCTGGAATTTAATATTCGGATCCTGGCGGTTCCTGATCTTTGAGATATCATCAAAGGAATTGACTACTGGCTTAGGTAACGATTGCATATTGCTTTCATTACCACCCCTGCGGCGACCAGTAGGTAATTCTTTCGGCGCTGTAGCCCTGGCATATTTTACTGAATCCAGAGAAATATCTGTGGCATCAGTGCTGTAGAACCAACCTCTCCAGAACCAGTCAAGGTCTTCACCACTGGCATCTTCCATGGTACGGAAAAGGTCTGCTGGTGTAGGATGTTTAAAGGCCCAGCGGCGTGCATTTTCTTTTAAAGAATAATCAAATAACTCACGGCCCATAATGGTTTCGCGAAGTATATTTAAACCAGTGGCAGGCTTACTGTATGCATTAGGGCCAAAACCGATAATATTCTCTGAATTGGTCATAATTGGTTCCAACTGGTCTTTTGGCAGCTTCATGTAATCTGTGATGGTGAATGCTGGTCCTCTCCTGGAAGGAAACTTATTATCGTAAAGTTCTTCAGTGAGGTATTCCACAAAAGTATTAAGGCCTTCATCCATCCAGCTCCACTGGCGCTCATCGCTATTAACAATCATAGGAAAGAAGTTGTGTCCAACTTCGTGTATGATTACTCCCAGCATTCCATATTTGGTGTTCTCACTATAGGTGCCATCTTTTTCAGTGCGTCCATAATTGAAGCATATCATTGGGTATTCCATACCGTTTGCAGCTTCCACACTTTGCGCTACAGGATAGGGATAAGGAATGGTAAACTTAGAATAGCTCTTAATGGTATGCGCTACGGCTTTAGTGGAAAATTTACTATACAAACCATAGGCTTCTTTTCCATAAAAGCTCATACACATGATCTTTTTGCCTTCCACAGTGGCAGGCATTGCATCCCAAACGAATTTCCGGGAAGACCCCCAGGCAAAATCTCTGACATTTTCTGCTTTAAAGATCCACGTTTTTGTCTTGGTGCTTTTTTGCTTTTCTGCAGCTTTGGCTTCTGCCAGGGTTACCACTTCAATGGGCTCCTTTGTGGTTTGTGCTTTTTGCCACCTGCTATATTGTGTTGGTGTTAAAACCTGTTGGTAGTTTAAGCATTCCCCTGTAGATCCAATGATATGGTCTGCGGGTACTGTCATTTGCACTTTGAAATTTCCAAAAGTTAATGCAAATTCACCTCTACCTGTAAACTGGTGATTTTGCCATCCCTGGAAGTCACTATACACACAAAGACGAGGGTACCAT
>JAEZLJ010000156.1 GCA_023415275.1 Bacteroidota bacterium | reverse complement strand
GTGGCGGAATTGGTAGACGCAGCAGACTCAAAATCTGCCGTTCGCAAGAATGTGCTGGTTCGATTCCAGTCCCGGGCACAATTAAAATTTAAAACCCTTATCACGCTTATGTTTGATGAGGGTTTTTCATTTTAGGGGACAATTGAGGGGACAGCTCACTATTTTTAAAACAACCAATCTGGAACCTGTTGCACAATCCAGATAGAAGATCGAATCAATCCTTTCTTTACTTTTTTATAAGATATTCTCCTATTTGTGCCCTTTGCCCTATAGACTAATCTCCCCCTATCTACTTCAACACTTAAACGTATAATTTCAGGATGCAAAAGATATATTTCTCTCCAATTCACTAATCCAATTTGAAGTTTTTTATTAATATATTTGAGTTGTATTTTTTGCTCCATTCTATATTGAAAATTAATACATTTTGGTGCAAGAAGTTGCGTATATAAACGAGTTAGCGGTAATTGTATGACACGACCTTCCATGATTTTCTTAGGACTTATATTGACATTTTCCTGTCAACAACACTCGAAAACCTCGAAAGAATATACCGTCAGTCCTCATGACACATCAACCCAAAGCAATATAATCCAGTCAAACCTTGACGAAGCTATAAAATTGCCAAAAGGCTTTTCACTTGACAGTACAATAATATTCGACAGTGCAAGACACGCTGAAATTCAAATTGTTGTTCCCACGTATAAAGGAGCGACATCTTTTAATAAACAAGTGTCGGATTACATAAAGAAGAGACAAAAAGATTATCGCCTTTCATTGGACACCTTAATTCAAAATGAACCTTCAATGTTACAGGCAGTGCCAAGTAATTTCAATGTTGACCCTGTTTCTGTTTTTAAGGATGATAAGATAGTTAGCTATTGCTTTATTATCAGTAGCGACCATGCTGGCGCAGCCCATCCTTTTACAGAATACTATTCGTTTAATTACGACTTAAAGAAAAATAGACCGTTTGCATTTTCGGATTACTTTAAAGTACGTTCCAAGCAAAAAACGCAAAGTTTTATCAGTATCATTAATAGAGCCATTGACAGACCAAACATAGGAGTTGACAAACTTGATGGCATAGATTTCAATATTGAGAAAGATAGTGTTGCTTTCAATTTTGACGATTATGAGATTGCCAGTTATGCGGAAGGAATAATCAAAGCAAAAGTGGCGAAACAAATATTAAAGCAATTCGTGACGAACAACAACCGCTAACAGAAGTTTTGCAAAAGTTGGACGGACGTAATAAATTTAAACTGTAAATCGCTAATGAGCTTCTGCGCAAGTTTTAAGCTGACGTTTTTTCAAATGCCCAACCTTCGCAAAGCTGATAAACGTTGCCAGCAATTGCAAATGAAATTCGTAGCCACTTTCATATTGACACTTTTCCTCTGTGACACAGCACTTGGACAGAAGTATCCCCAATCACTTGTTGACAGCTTTTGCAACGTGACAATTGAATACTTCTATACAGACTTCGCAAAACCACTTGACAGTATAGAAGCCCTAACCTATAAGCCACGAAACCCCTATATTTTAAATAGTGAATTTACAACCAACCTGAAAAATCAATTTAAAGATTTTACAGTCCGCTATGTGACGCAGCAGCAAGCTTTAGAAGAGTTCGTCAAGACAAAAAATCGGACTGGCGCATTGGAAAAGCTCTTTGTTACTCAACTACAGGACACCATCAATGTAGACATAGGTGGCTGGGCAGTTCAGGTGACAAAAGTTAAATACAAAAATGGCAAGGCTATTCCTGTTCATTCAAACTTCGCTGCAAGTTGCGGTGGGACACTTGGCTATATTCCGACGTGTAGGTTTGTATTTGACAGGACAACCAACTCCTGGACAAAATACACATGGCAGCAGACCGTAGAAGCAATTATGAAAGCAAGACAGAAAGATGATGACTAACCAATACATTACAGTTACTACCAACTGGAAATAAAAGTTCACAATTTCAGTTATGGTTATGAGATGATCGAAAATGATAGTGGAATGTTTGTGTTTCCTGAAAGGAAGAAAAAGTGGTTTTTGGTTACAAAGAAAATCATTGATGAGTTCTTTGTTTTGTTGAATTCTGTTCAAAGATGATGGACTAAGGCAGCGTACAACATGAAGCTTTCTGCAACCGTGGCTATGAATCAACACCTAAACGATATAACTTTAATCAGCTTTAGGGCAACAGTAAATCACCTGAAACACAGACTGCCACTGCTGAATAGAGCTAAAAACCGTTAGACAAAAAAAAGAGGCTTTAGCCTCTTACCACATATCAAAAAACTGAATATATTTTTGTTTACATTTTGGGCACTTAAGGACATGAAAATCATATCCATGAATTGAATGAAGTAAAACTTTTCTAGGAATTTCACTTATTGGGTAATCAATTATATTTTGCTCTATCCCACATGTAATACAAGTTTTATCATAATCATCCTGAAGGATAAAGCCTCTCCCTAGTTTCATAGTGTATCAGTATTTAAATGTTTATAATAATTGCATTTTTCACAATAGAGAATTAAATCTTGTTCTTTATCGTAGGAATCAAAGTTGAACTTCTCCCCTTCTGGTAGCTGTTCAAATTCAATGATCTTTCCATATCTAAAACATGGTTCGCATTCCTGTAAATGCTCTTTTAGTTTTTCCATACAATTCATAAGGTTAGTTTTTGATTTTAAGTTTAATGTATTCAATAGTCTCAATCATAAGACTGAGCATCTAATTCTTCATTTCTATATTTTTCAATGACTTCAACCGCCTTTTTGATGATGTCAAAAATTTCAATGTTGCGATTTAAGACCACGAGAAGAAACATAAATAAGCTTTCACATAGCTCAGTAAATACACACCTGTTATCTCCTTCCTTTGTCCTGTAAAAAGCTAGAACCGTAGGAGCTTCTCTCATTTCTGAAAGGATAAGTTCTCTATCATGATCAAACTTTTCACTTAATGTCATTTTAGGAAGATCCAAAGCAGTTAGTTTAAGCATTGCTTAACTCCTTTTTCTCCATTCCATAGAGCTTTATTTGTATCATGAATTCTTTGATAGAAACGCTGAGTAGTTTTATTGAAAGGAATAAGCAGAATATGACACCATTCTTTTACTATGGTCTTTATATTCCCTCCTAGCAGATTAGCCGCCTCTAGCCTTTTTAATTGATCTATAAAGCCAGTTCCTGAGTAAAAGGCAGTATAAAGCCGGGAAATCCTTTTTGAGCAATTCCAGACAGGACAATCAAAACTATCTTCAGATTTATTTAAATATCCTGCCACATAAGATCCTATCTTTTTGGTATCAGAGGCTTTAATCTTCCTTACATCAAAGGCTGAAGAAGCTTTTTTAGTTCCTTCTCTTTGAACTATTCCAAAGCTTTCCTGAACCTCAATCCAGTAATTCCACCATTTTTTAATATCCCAATAAACATTGGTGATTAGGTGAAAATGGATATTGTTTTCAAAGGCCTTATTCTTAGTTTGCTTTTCAGCTACCCAGATATATTCAAACTCAGGCTTTCTTTTACGGACATTGTTTAAAAACTTCTTTAAACACTTTATTGCAACCTGATCTTCTACTTTATTGGAAAAAGTAAGTGTAACAAAGACAAGGTGAGAAATAACGCCAGTAAGAGCATGGATTTTAGTTCTGATCTTACTCTTTGACCTGGGAGAAAGCTTATTTTCTCTTTTCTTCCTTTCTTCTTTAACCTCATTTTCTCTTTGCCTTCTATTATCCTTGCTTTTAAGCTGCTTTTTTCTGTTAAGAGAAGAACCGGCATAAGTGCCGATCCTCTCTAGAAAGGACTCCTTTTGCCCAATAACATAGGAAACGCCAAAGGAGTTCTTTACCAAATTTTGAGAATTACTCATAAATAGCTCCTCCTTGTAGCGTCAGAATTGTTGCAGGATTATTAAAACCATTATTATAGGTACTAGAGGTAGTTTCACTAGAGGTGTTTTTCATAGGTATTAAGAAAGCTACCCTTTCTTTGAAGGTGGTTTTATTAGAGGTGAATTTTTGGGTTAGTAGGGAAATGCCTAAAACCAAAAACAGCCCTAAAACTTTGGGAATAGTGTTCCCATGATAAAACCTCTTTAAATACTGCTTAGTTCCTTTTTCATAGACATTGAAGTATTTCCATGAAGCGTGATCCTTTGAAAGGAAGCGGGAGAAGCTTTCAAGATTTGTGATATACTTCCACTTTTTAGGGAAACCGGCAGGAAAGAAGGCTGTACACTCATACATTTTGCCTTTCTTCTTTAGACTGATATTAGACATGGCTCATTCCTCCTTTTTTGTGTTTAAAGGATGGAACTCTTTCTAAAGTCTCAATAACCTCAGATTCCTTGTAAAGTACCCGAGTGCCCATTTTATAGGCTTTTAAATAATTGAGCTTTGTCCAATCATGTAGAGTGGGAAGCGTGATCTTTAGAAGGTTTGCAACTTCTTTGCGTGAAAGATAGCCAGATTGAAAGTTTTCTTTTTGGGGTACAAGACTAATCTTAGCCTCGATTAATTGCTCAATCTGTAAAAGCAGATCATTTACAGTAAGACCTGTAAAGATTATTTGACCCACGTTATTTTCTTTTAACATGGGTGCAAGATGTTTTGAAAACCACCTCTTAGGAGATCAAAGAGGGGCTAAATATTTCCAATTATCTAAATTTCAATTACTTAGGAAGCTTCTCTAGCTCCCCCTTTAACTTATTTTGAAAAGATTTTACTTCTTTTTCTTTCAAGTAATTAAGTAACTCCAGAATATTCTCTTTATTTTTTATCTCTTTGCTTCTCACATTTAAAGCTGCATCATAAAAGCTTTTAAAGCCTATTCCCATAAGTGGGGCTAATACCTTGGCTTTATCACTAGTATCTGCAGAATCAACTTTATCTAATACACCAATTAAATGTAATAAAAGTACTTTTTGGTGAACCGTCAATTCTTCACTGCCTTTCCTTTTTTTAGGTGCTTTGAGATCATCAATTTCTTGCTGCACATATCTCCGGTACTGACCAAGTATATATCCATTTTGGACTCGATAAATATTAATTCCAGATACAACTTTAGAATAATCAGGTTCTTCATTATGTAAAAATGAATCATCAAAAGCATCCTTTGCAGCAGGGTATAAGTCATTAAAATAACTCCCATCCTTTGCAATTGTATGCTTTGTAGATCGCTGATAGAAAGAGCCATCAATTTTCTTTCTTTCCTCTATCAATACGCTTAACTTATTTACTGTAAGGTTCAGTCTTTTATTTAAATCCTTTTTGAGTGCTTTTGAATCTAAATATTTTATATAAGGAAACGCTTTTGGAATATTTTCCAGGTACCATTTATTTAAATGCTCCCTTTGCTCTCCTTCTTCAGTAATGATATAAAAATCATAAAGACCATCTAAGCCATTATCTAAACAAATCAAATAATCTAATTGCAATTCATTTTCCCAAAAACTAAGTTTTTGCTTGACAGTTTTAAGTGCTTTGAACTTTTCTATTAGTTCATTTCTACGGCTTTCACTAAGAGAGGTTTCCATTTATACAAAGAAAGGATGATTGATTAATTTATTAGCGTTGTCCTCCTGAGAGATTTTAATATACTTCAAAAAGCTTTTCTCAGTCCTATGACCTGTAATCTTCATAATGGAAATAGTAGGCACATTTTGAAGATAAGCGTTAGTAGCAAAGCTTCTCCTTGCCGTATGTGTGGTAATTAGCTCATATTTTTTAAAGTTTTCAGTATGTCTTTTACCTCCTTTGGTAGAAGCAATAACTATATCTTCTTTTAATTCTGCCTTCTCCCCTAGTTCCTTTAAATATTCATTCATCTTTTGGTTAGATATTGCCTGTGGAGGAATGCCATCATACTTTTTAAGTATTTCCTTTACATACCCCTTCAATGGAATAATAACTACTTCTCCTGTTTTAACTGTTCTTATCCTTACTACAGAACCATTATTTATAATATTCTCATTTCTTAATTCTACAAGGTCGGAAAACCTAAGTCCGGTATAACAGGCAATTATAAATAAATCCCTTACTTTTTCAAGTCTCAGATTATCGGATAAATCAAGATCATGAAGCTTTTTTATTTCTTTTTCCGATAGATAGATTGTTTCGGAAGATTCTTCCACCGTTTTAAACCTCTTATTCTTGAATTGCAGATTATTTGTAAGCTTTCTATCTACTGCCTCATTCATAAAGACCTTAAGATTTTTTATAAGCGTTCCAATGGTATTCTTACCATAATTCTTCTTTATTAAAAAATCCACAAACTCATCATAAAACTCCAGGTCAATAGAATCAAAGTGCATACTTCTTTTAGAAGCAATTTTAAATTCTTCTAAGTTCCTTATAGCCTGCCCTAATTGCTTTTTTGTGCCTTTACTTCTATCTGTACTTTCAACAATGTACTTTGCAAAGCTTATAAGGTCTTTAGAGCTTGAAGAAGTATCTTTTTCAAGGTAGATATTCAAAGCCACCCTTAAAAGGTCAGGAGTAGGCGTTTTACGGTCATTAATGAGCTTTCTATAAGCATCATTAACTTCTGCCTCCAAATTATTCAGCAAGGAATTAAATTCAGCATATTTAAAAGCCCGTACTTCCCTTGCTCTTTGATTTTCCGGATTCCAATATTTAGGTAAAATCTTTTGGCCTGTAGAATATTTGAGCTTTGCTCCATTAAACCTAAAAAGTAAATAGACTAATGTTTCCTCTTTTGAAGTTGGTTCTTTGAGTACGAATGTGGCTTGAGGCATTACAGATAAATTTTCCCAAATATAATACAAGGGGACATTACAGGGGACAGATCATTTTATTTACAAGAATTGATATTTTATTTATCCTTAGTCTACAACTCAATGCCAGTAAGCATTGCAAAAGAATCATGAATAAAATAGAATAAAATGGAATAGCCTATAAAGTACTTCAGTCCCGGGCACAAAAAAAAAGAGCTAGCATTATCGCCAGCTCTTTTTTATTTCAATCGCTTATTAGTGCCAGCCACCTCCCAAGTCTCTATAAATATTCACAAATGCCTTCATCTGCTCCTTTTTAGTTTCTATTAATTCAAGTTTTGACTCCAATGCATCCCGTTGCGTCATTAATACTTCAAAATAATCTGCTCGGGCGGACTTAAACAAATCTGTAGACAAGTCAATTGACCTGGTTAAAGCATCTACTTGTTTAGACTTTATCTCATAGCTTTTTCTTAAATTTTCGATATTGGAAAGCTGCGTAGAAATCTCAAGATAAGCATTCAATATACTCCGCTCATAGTTATACATAGCTTGCAACTGGTGGGAATTCGCATTGTAAAATTCTGCCTTTATTGCATTCCGGTTCAGCAACGGACCCGCCAGGTCTCCGGCAAGGGAATAAAGCATTGATTCAGGAAACTTCACAAGATAGGCAGGTTTAAAAGCCTGTAACCCAAGTGCAGCAGAAATTTCAAGAGATGGATAAAATTCCGCTCTTGCAATTTTTACATCAAGTTTAGCCGCCGAAAGATCCAATTCGGCTTGCCTGATATCGGGTCGATTAGCCAATAACTGGGAAGGAATACCTGCATTCACGTTTAACGGAAGCTGTGTTAAAAAATTACTTTCCGGTCTTGGTATCTCCTGGGGGTAGCGTGCTAATAAGAAATTGATCCGGTTTTCAGTTTCCTTGATCTGTTGCCGGATGTCATATTCCATGCTTTGAGATTTTAATACTTCAGCTTCAAATTTCTGCACAGCTAATTCAGTGGTACGGGCAGCCTCTTTCTGTATTTTCACAATATCAAGTGCATTTCTTTGTAACCCTATTGTTTGCTTAACGATTTCCAATTCGTTATCAAGTGCCAATAATTCATAGTAGGATAAAGCTATCTCCGCCACAAGATTGGTAACAACGAAATTTTTACCCTCGACTGTTGAGAGGTAACGTGTAATGGCAGCCCTTTTCGCATTTCGAAGCTTTTTCCAGATATCTACTTCCCAATTGGCATACACTGATCCTGAAATATCCGTCAATGCTTCAGGAACCTCTTTTCCTGGACTTATTTCTGTCGAAGCATCACCAGCACCCTGGCTGGTATACCTTCCTACTTTCTCTACACCCAGTCCCAACTTTGCGCCAACAATGGGGCGTAATGCTCCTTGCCTGAAGAGAATATCATTTTTTGCAATCTCTATTTCCTGTAATGTGATATTCAACTCCTGGTTGCGTTGCAGCGCTGTATCAATTAGTCTTACCAGGTTCTGGTCCGCAAATATGGTACGCCATGTCATGGATGCCATATTAAGGGTATCCCTGCTATCATTGAAAGACTGTGGTACATTCCTGTTCTCTGTTTTTTGAACCATGGTTGGCACCTTACAGCTTGTCATGAAAATCAAGATGCAAACCGAAAAATTTAAGTATCGTTTTAAGTTACACATAGTGCTCAATTTTTTCTCTCTCAGTGTGATGATCTATTTCTTCAGTTAATGGATTTTCATTTTCGTCTTTTACCAGCAAACGTCTTTCTGACATTTTACCAAACACATAGTATAACCCTGGAATAAGTAAAACGCCGAATAATGTTCCCACAATCATTCCACCTGCTGAAGCAGAGCCGATTGTCCGGTTGCCAATAGCACCCGGGCCAGTAGCAAAGACAAGTGGTATCAGGCCTGCGATAAAAGCAAAGGATGTCATAAGTATGGGCCTGAACCTTAACGTTGCCCCTTGCATGGCTGCAGTCAAGACTGTTTCGCCGGCGCGGTGTCGTTGCACTGCAAACTCCACGATTAATACAGCATTTTTACCGAGCAGACCTACCAGCATTACCAATGCAACCTGGGCATAGATATTATTTTCCAATCCCATTATTTTTAATAATAGAAATGACCCGAAAACTCCGGCAGGAAGCGAAAGGATTACAGCCAGCGGCAGTATGAAACTTTCATACTGAGCTGCCAACAATAGGTACACAAAAACAAGGCATATTAAAAAGATAAATATGGCCTCATTTCCACGGGCCACCTCATCTGCCGAAATACCAGCCCAATCAATTCCAAAACCTCTTGGCAAACTTTTTTTGGCCACCTCTGCCACAGCATTGATTGCAGAACCACTACTATATCCTGGAGCAGAGGACCCGCTTATTTCAGATGAATTGTACATGTTATGCCTGGTTATTTCAGACAACCCATAGACTTTTTCCATTTTCATGAAGGCAGAAAAAGGAACCATTTCATCATGATCGTTTTTTACATATAGTTTCAGAATATCTTCAGGCAAGGCCCGGTATTGAGGCAAGGCCTGCACCATTACTTTATACTGACGGCCATATTTGATGAAGCTGGTTTCATAATTACTTCCAATAAGCGTTGAAAGTGTATTCATGGCATTATCAATCGTCACGCCTTTTTGCTGGGCAATGTCATTATCTATCTTCAGCATATATTGTGGAAAGCTGGCACTATAAAAAGTGAAGACAGAGGCCAGTTCGGGGCGCTTACTTAATTGCTTCACAAAATCATTACTCACCGTTTCCATTTTTTTATAATCTCCGGTACCCGACTTATCTAACAAGCGTAACTCAAAACCGCCCGCTGCCCCGTATCCAGGAACTGCTGGTGGCTGAAAGAATTCAATAGTAGCTCCTGAAATATCCTTCGATTTCTCTTCCAATTCATCCATGACCTGCTGCACAGAATGTTTCCTTTTTTCCCAGCTTTTCAAGTTGATCAGGCAGGTTCCGGAATTAGAACCAGTACCTTCTGTAAGTATCTCATAGCCAGCAAGCGAGGAAACAGATTGAACATCCTCCAAACCTTCTGCAATCTGTTGCAGTTTCGCTGCAACCTGGTTGGTTCTTTCCAAAGAGCTCCCCGGAGGAGTTTGAATAACTGCATAGAACATACCCTGGTCTTCATTCGGTATAAAGCCCGAGGGAAGGCTATTGTTTAATAGCCATGCCCCCGCACAAAATGCTATCAGCATACCAAATGTGATAACCCGCCTGTTCACAACTTTGCTCAATAAATTTTGATACTTGCCGCTTACACTATTGAACCAGTTGTTAAAGCCATCAAGTAACCCTTTCAGAAAGGATTTTTTCCTCGCTTTTCCATGCGTATTTTTTAGCATCATAGCACAAAGCGCCGGAGTCAGAGTCAATGCTACAAGGCCTGACAGTATGATGGCAGTTGCCATAGTAATAGAAAACTGCCGGTAAAATATCCCCACAGGACCAGACATAAATGCAACGGGTATGAACACAGCAGCCATAACCAATGTAATGGCTATAATAGCCCCACTGATCTCGTGCATTGCTTCCTCGGTAGCCTTTAATGGAGATAGGTGCCTGGTTTCCATTTTGGCATGCACAGCCTCAATTACCACAATGGCATTATCTACTACAATACCAATCGCCAGCACAAGAGCAAACAGTGTGATAAGATTGAGTGTAATGCCAAAAAATTGCATGAACAGGAAAGTACCAACCAGTGAAACCGGCACTGCGATTGCGGGGATCAATGTGGATCGCCAGTCTCCTAAAAATAGAAATACTACCAGCCCTACAAGAAGGAAAGCTTCTACAAGTGTATGAATAACCTTTTCAATGGAAGCATCAAGGAACTTGGATACATCATAACTGATCTCATAATCCACTCCTTTGGGAAAGGAACTCGCCTTAATTTCCTTCAGCTTTGACTTTACATCTGCTATCACCTGGCTGGCATTACTTCCATAGGATTGCTTTAATACAATGGCAGCAGAGGAACGGCCATTCAGCGTGGAGTAAATATCATACATAGAGCTTCCGAATTCCACATCTGCCACATCTTTCAACCTTAGTAGCTCACCGTCCTGGCTTGATTTTAAAATGATATTCTCATACTCTTCTTTGGTGCTAAATCTTCCGGGGTATTTCAACACATATTCAAATGTCTGCGAGCGCTTTCCAGAGCTTTCACCCGTTTTACCCGGGGAGGCCTCAAGGCTTTGTTCATCAAGTGCCTTTAATACTTCATCAGCCGAGATTTTATAAGCAAGCATGCGATCGGGTTTCAACCAGATACGCATAGCATATTCCCGGTTACCCAATATGTCAGCAAAACCTACTCCGTTCACCCGCTTCAATTCAGACAGGATGTTGATATCAGCAAAATTGAAAAGGAACTTCTGGTCCATGCTGGAATCCTTGCTATACAGGTTGATGTACATCAGCATGTTCGATTCCTCACGTGTGATTTTTACCCCTTCCCTTACAACTAAGGGTGGCAATTTATTGACAACAGAAGCTACCCTGTTTTGCACATTCACCGATGCCAGGTTAGGATCAGTTCCCAGATTAAAAACTACCTGGATGGAAGCTTCCCCATCGTTACCAGCATCAGAAGCCATGTATTTCATGCCTGGAATACCATTGATGGCTCGTTCCAGTGGAATAAGCACTGCCTTGGTCATAAGTTCTCCATTAGCACCAGGATATTCTGCCGTAACGGTAACCTTAGGTGGAGAAATGGAAGGAAATTGTGTAACAGGTAGATTCGTGATTGCCAGGACACCCAGGAAAACAATGATCAGAGATATAACTATGGACAGGACAGGCCTGTGTATAAATTTATTGAACATAAATATTTTCTATTGAAGATTGAACCGCTACTCGGCATATAGTTTAAGGTGTGAGATCACCTCTTTCGGTGCCACATAATCAATATTAACCTTATCATCATCCTTTACTTTTTGCACACCTTCCAGCAGCACTCTATCTGTTTCTGAAAGTCCGCTCCCTACCACATACAGATCCGGCATTTGGTTGCTGATCACAATGTTCCTGGACCTGACCACCCCATTCTTATCCACCACGAAAACAAACGTCTTCTCTTGTATCTCGTAAGTTGCTTTCTGTGGAATGAGCATGGCATGATGAACAGGTACAGTCATTTCCACTTTACCTGTTTCGCCATTTCTTAAAAGTTTTTCCGGGTTGGGAAACTTAGCCCTGAATGCGATATTTCCGGTTTCATGATCAAATTCACTTTCCACTGTTTCAACTTCTCCGCTGTATTTCAAAGGCTGGTTATTAGCCAACAGCAAACGGACCTTGTTGCTACCCCTGTTTTTAGAGTTAGTCTGATAATCGAGGTACTCTGGCTCAGAAACATTGAAATAAGCATACATCTGGCTATTATCTGATAGACTGGTCAGTAACTGGCCTTCATCTACTAGGCTGCCTAACTTCAATGGGATCCGGTCTATGGTACCTGCAAAAGGTGCCCTGATCTCAGTAAAAGAAAGATGAATTTTTGCAAGCGCTACTTCGGCCCTTGATTGGTCAAGTTTTGCCTTTGCCATGGCCAATTCATTCTTAGAGACCACGTTTTTATCAGTCAACACCTTTGTATTATTTAATTCTATTTCCGCAGCTCTGGCTTCAGCTTCGGCCTTTAACAATTCAGCTTCGTATATTTTAGGCATGATGCGGAATAGTACCTGTCCTGCCTTTACAAACTGGCCTTCATCTACATAAATATTTTGGAGGTATCCTTTTTCCTGGGCTCTTACCTCTATATTCCTTACAGATTTGATTTGGGAAACAAATTCTTTATTAAATGAGGTATCTACAATCAAAGGAGAGGTAACCTTATATTTTTCTACTTCTTCCTTTACTTTTTTTTCTGATGTGCATCCAATATGGCACAATAAGGCACATAAACTCAGAAAGCTTGCTGTTCTTTTCATGGTAATAAGTGTATAATTAATAGAATGAAATAGCGGAATGAGCTATTGTGTCAAACATTATGAATGGTGAAGGTTTAAACTGCCCTGTAAGGAAAACTATGGCAAACCATTAATGTATTTCCTCTATTTGCCCTGGAACAGACAAATACACCTTTCCGGATGAAGTAGTGATCTAAATTCTTAAGACCCTAAGTAAAATGTACTTCCGGGATCCAAGGCTGGATGAAAATGAGCAATCTTGAAGTTTTTTTAAGAGACTTTCGCCTGAATAAAAAAGTAACAGGAAAAGAGGAGAAAATGCAATAAAGTACCTGGTTAAGAGTGTCAGCTTCCTTGTAATAAAGTCTTCGTCATCATCCTCCAGGTTAACAAGACTTGTTTCCTCAACTGAATCGTCAGTTTTGATTATTGGTTCATCGCCTTTAAAATAGATCTCTTTAAGTCCCTCTCCTTTTTTTAGAATATGGCTTCCAGGCAAGCTAATAGAATGCAGGGATTGGCCATTGAACTTTTCACCGATCAGCTGAAAGGTTAATAACAAGAAGAATATGAAGACGACTGACCTCATGTATTGTGGGCAAAATTAACATTACAGTCCAAACCGCCTAAAATCTATTCTAAAAAATAAGCAAAAAGAATATGGTAATAAATGCTAATGCAATACTAAATAATGGTGTCATACTAATCATACAAGGATTAAAGTTTAAGCAAGCACCGCTAAAGCCCTTGAGCATTTGAATTATCATTTATTCGATTCAACTGAATATTGATATGTTCCGGGTTGTAAATAGTATCGCTTGGCACGCAGAGTTAATGTGGCTGTTGAATTAGGCGGAACGGTTACCTTGTATTCTATTTTATTGTTTACTTTTTTCCATGAGGAAGCGATCCTGCCATAAGGCCCGTCATGATAACAAGAAAAGCTATCAAGTCCTTTTACAAAGAAAGGTTCCAGTAAAATATTTTTAAAACCGGCGAAGGCGGGATCGGGTCTTATACCACCTAATGCTTTGTAAAACCAGGCACCAATCTCACCAAACATGATGTGATTTAAAGAAATGTCATTGGCGGCATCAATCTTCCAGTTTTCATACAAAGTGGTAGCTCCATTCATAATCCACCATCCCCATGATGGATAAGATCTGTTTGAAGCCAACCTATAAGCTATATCTGCATATCCATTTTCACTAAGGGCATTTAGAATAGCTTTAGTACCTAATAATCCTACATCTAATTGTGCGCTATCATGCTCCACCTTTTTGGCAAGATTTGCGGCCACCATTGGTTTCCATTTATCCGGAATGATTCCCCAGTATAAGGGCACAGCCAATTCGGTTTGAGTGCCCTTTCCCACTATCATATTTGTACTATCTAAGTATTTTTCAGTAAAAACATCCTGTATTTTGCTGGCCAATAAGGAATAATAAGCATGATCTTTTTCCTTTCCCAACAAATGAGCTGACTTTGCTAGTATCATTACATCTGCATAATAATAGCAGGTAGAAGTGAGTTCCACTGGTGATACCGATTTTACGGGCACCCAATCGCCAAGGCCCCAACTTACTAGCCCGGATGGATACACTTCATTAATATGATCTACATAGCTTTTGATGTGATCATAATTATCCGCCAATGGCTTAGTATTACCGTAAAATAGGTACAGGTTCCAGGGAATGATTGCAATGGTACTGGTCCAGTCGGGGCCATTCCCCCATTCATATCCCCAACCGCCAGTTGGTATAATAGAAGGAAGCACACCATTGGGCTGCTGCTCATCCCTATGATCTGCCATCCATTTTTCATAAACTGTTATACCGTCGAAATTATATAACCCGGTTTCTACGGCAATTGCTGCATCACCTGTCCAGCCATTCTTTTCCCGCTGAGGACAATCTGTAGGGTATCCAAACAAATTAGATAAGTAGGAATTATTAGTGGCCCACCATATCTTATTAATAATAGAGTCGGAAGATTGAACCTTTCCTGCTACATTAACTGCTGAATGCATAAAATAACCATTCAGGCTTTCCTTAGTTAAGATCACCGGTTTACTGGAAGATACTTCCACATATTGAAAACCTTTATAGTTGAAGCGGGGACGAAATTTTTCTTCACCCATTCCTTTTAATATATAAACGTCCGTTCCAAATGGATCTGTGTCATCTACAGGTCGGTAGTGAACATCAATATTAGATTGATCCACATGTCCATTGGCATATAATCGTTCTCCATGCTTCAATCTAACTATGGTCCCCTTTTCGCCTTTCAGCCGGATCTCGCTGCAACCGGAAATGTTTCTACCCAGGTCAAATACGTAGGAGGTATCAGCAAACCTGTTCATTTGTTTTGCCGGAATCAATTCTCCGTCTGTTATGGGCACCATCATTTGCGATACAATGTGCCGGGAAGGTGCCGGGACATAAATAACCTGCTTCCATGAACTATCAACCCCCATAACTGTATTCCAGCCCGCAATCTCTTTTGTAGCATCATAATGCTCACCCGTGTAAATGCTATTGAACGTTATGGGGCCGTTTATAGT
>JAEZLJ010000145.1 GCA_023415275.1 Bacteroidota bacterium | reverse complement strand
GCTATAAATACTATATCCATATGGCGGTGGGAAACCACTGATCAGTGTTAATCTTGCCCACTTTGTGTTGGTAATGCCCGGAATTAAATAAAGCGTAAATAAGGAAAATAAGGCAATAAAAAAGATCCTTGCTTTAGAAAACCGGGGCTTGCTATCATGGCCAAACCTGATAATTCCCAACAGGTAAAGTACTATGGCCACACCAATAATCACCCATAAGGCAATAAATACTTCTCTTTTTAATAGATGCCATTGCTTAACCAGATCCGCATTGGAAAGGAATTTAATAGCCAACCCGAGTTCAAGGAAACCGAGAACCACTTTTACAGAATTCAGCCATCCCCCCGATTTGGGAAGTGATTGAAGCCAGTTCGGGAACAGGGCGAAAAGGGCAAAAGGCAGTGCGAGGCCCAGTCCGAATCCAGACATACCAAAGGTCAATTGCATAGCTCCATTGTCACTCGTCAACACCCCTGCTAACAATGAACCCAGTATAGGGCCTGTACAGGAGAAGCTAACAATGGCCAGGGTCAATGCCATAAAGAATATTCCCCAGAAATTACTCATGCCTGCTTTGGAATCTATTTTACTGGCAAAGCCACTTGGCAAACCAATTTCATAAAGACCAAAAAAGGAAAGAGCAAAGAATATGAAGACTATAAAAAAAGCAAGATTCAACCAGACATTCGTGGAGATATTATTTAATATCTCAGGGTTTACACTGTTCAACAGGTGAAAAGGGACACTTAACAATGCATAAATGATGAATATACTCAAGCCATATAACAACGCATTTTGAATACCCTTTTGCCGGGTGCCGGATTTCTTGGTAAAGAAAGATACCGTTAAGGGTATCAAAGGAAATACACATGGAGTGATCAGGGCGATTAAGCCTCCAAGGAAACCCAATAGAAAAATGGAAAAAAGGCTTTTGTCAGCCGTATCATCATCACCACAATTATTTACAGGGTTTTTAACGTCAATAGAGGCTACTTTAATTTTTGCTGTTGCATTGACACCACCTTCTAAGGCTACATTAAAGGAAAATGCAGTTGAGGGGTAAAACTCCTCACCCTTACCGTAGGTAAATAATAGAGTTCCCTGCAAATGCCCTGGTATAGTGCCAGGTATTGTTATAGTTTCCTTCCAGGAAGTAGGGCCCGGATAAGTTTTGACGATTGTATCAAAAAGCGCACTGCGAGATTTGTTGGAGGCACCTGAGTCAATAAAGGCTCCGGCCATTTGGATGGCCGAATCAGACAATTGCAATTCAGTTGTGGGCACCTCGCTTAAAACCTGATTGGGAGCATATAGATCCCAACTTTTATTTCCTTCAGTAGAGAAAATCAATTCGTATTGGTTGGAACTGATCCGCTTACTGGATATCTTCCAATGAAAAGGTTGAATGGAATCTTGTGAATGACTAAAAAGACCTGCCAGAATAAAGAAAAATACTAAGCCTGCTTGAACGATTACTTTCATCTTCCTGTATTTAAAACAAAACGAGTCCTTTGAAAAGAACTCGTTTTACTGAACTAATAGCTCATATTATTTTAAAGCAATTGAAAAATTCACAGATTTGGGAGGCAAACATTTTTCATCATTACAAGTCTGGAACTCAAGTTTGCCCGTAACATTGGTCTTTGCCTTTCCTTTCATCTTTACCCGCTGCACAAACACCACCTTATTACTATATTGATTAGCGGAAACGTCCAATGTTTTATCCTTAAATTTCTCCAGCTTTCCCATTTCTTTTACAGAACCATCCAGGGCTATTAAAGGATTTTTATTGAATTGGAAGGAGGTTGGTTGTGCAATAGCATCCTCTGGCTGTGCCTGCGAATATAAATGCCAACCTTGCTGTATAGTAGCAAGCATTTGAATTTCGTATTCCTTATCACTAACTTTTTTACTTGTAAAAGTCCAGCTAACAGGATTGATATTTTGAGCTGAAGCGATACCTACTGAAACGAAAGTTAATATGATTAATAAAAATCTTTTCATGCTGCATATTTATGTCTACAAATTTCTCATATTAAAATCTGAAATCTTGTTAAAGTGGGGATAAGGAAACCTTAAATGACACCTTCCATTACCTGGGAAAACAATATTTCAAAAATCTTTCTGCCATCAGTGTTACCTAAATGTGAAGAACAAGCTCTTTCAGGATGCGGCATCATGCCGAATACATTTCTCGTTTCATTACAAATACCAGCAATGTTTCGCACGGAGCCATTTGGGTTGGCTTCGGGAACTACATTTCCTGCTTCATCGCAATAACGGAACAGTATCTGGTTATTCTGCTCCAGCTTATCAAGGATGGATTCCTCGGCATAATAACGGCCTTCTCCATGTGCAATAGGTATTTTGAATACCTTGTTCTGTGCATCCTTTATAAATAGGTTTTTGCAGATATATTGCTGGTTATTATTCCGCAATAATGCACCTGGCAACAAATGGGATTCGCATAAGATCTGGAAGCCATTGCAAACCCCCAGCACCTTCCCTCCTTTCTTAGCAAAATCGATAATGCTTTGCATGATGGGGCTAAAACGTGCTATGGCGCCAGTACGTAAATAATCTCCATAAGAGAAGCCACCTGGAAGAACAATGCAATCATCTGTTGAAAAATCCGAAAGATCACTGTCCTTATGCCACAACATCACGCATTCCTGTCTGAGGTCATCAACCAGTGCATTGTACATATCTCTGTCGCAATTAGAACCAGGGAAAACAACAACACCAAACTTCATAAGATCAAATTTGAATGGCAAAGATAGTTTGATAAGATCATTTCTTTGTTAATGCGGTGTTGCAGTGCCATATTGCATATAAAGTATATAGCCTATAGCCAAAATGAATAAAAAGGAAGAAATCAGCTTTTTTGTCTGGTAAAAATAAGCACATGCATGAAAAAGTGCAAAAGGGGCTGCAATAAGCATCCAAGCCTGCATAGAATGATGGCTGTTAATGAATGGTACAAAAAAAGACAACAATAAATACAGCAAAATAATACTCCAGTTCTTTCGGACCTGAATAAGCATTTTCCGTAAATGGGTCTGAATAAAGTAGCCGCCTATTATAAAAGGAATAGCAATTAGAACAGTGCTGATAGCCAGCCAAAGTGAGTTTTTAAGTTGAGGTATCGCAAAAGACACCTCAGGAACAAAATTTTTAAAGTTCAGCCTGTCAGTGAGAAAAAGATAGATCCCATAAAAATAATAGGGTGTCAAACAGCCCAGCAGGAACAGAATAATCTCGTTGAACCTGAATGGCTTCAGGATCATCAAACCTAACAGGATACAAATAATAAAACAGGCTGATGGAAAATAGATATAAGAGCTTATACCTGTAATTAATCCAATATTATAAACCTGCGCTTTTGCAATAGGAGAATTATATAACCTAAATAGTGTAATAAATATCCAAATAATAAATGTGGCACTCACCAATGGTGCTGATAGATAACTCCATTCGGGCAATAAAGATGTGATCATCAGGTAGGCCATCCCCGGAAGGAAGTTTTGCCGGGCCATCATGCGGTACTCATTAGCCAGATAGGTAACTAATAAAGCCTGCAAGTACAATAAGCCAAAAGAAATAAAGGCACACAGAATGGCATTATTAGCCGGCATCATGCCTATAAAGGCCTGGTACAAAGGCCCATCCTGTTCAGAAAAACTGATGTTCTGAGGGAAAAGGAATAATGGCAGTTTCAACAATAGACCAAAGATCAACAGGACAACCACGTTGCCCGGAGATTTTTGTTTAAACAGTCCAATCACATCGCAATGCTATTAATTAAATTCGATTTTAGCAAAGCAAATGTAATTCCGGTAATAACAAGGAATGATCAATTGGTAGCTACTTACCTGTTTGCCATACTTAGGCAAAAATTCATAACCCCTGTCAAGGTTTTTCAATGTGGGATTATGATTTAATTCACCACCGGGAGATAAAGTAAAATCATTTAATAAAAGGGCTCTTCTTTCATCTACATTAAAGAGATAATGGATCTGGCTGCCTGTATTGGCCATCAGGTAAGAGATCCTGTCGTCAGATTCATCATCATATTGCTCCTTGTGGATCACGCCGCTCCATTCCAGCTTACCGGTCTTATCAAATGAGAGAATAGTAACATTGTCTGCGTGCCGTCTGACATTTTGATTATTGTAATATCTGTCACGCCAGTACCAGTTACTGTAATATGGTGAATACATGCTGTAGTAGTCATAGTTGGAAAGAGGGTATCCATAAAGGTAATTGTACCTGTTCCAGTTATTATACCGTGACGTAGTATAGTATGATTCCGCATTGATTACAAATCCCCCATCCTTCTTTATGACAATATTTCTTACGAAATAATCATTAAAAGCCATTTTAACGTTGGCATCGCCCCTGGCCTCATTTCTGATTTCTTCCCCAAGTGCCACTTCATTCTGCAGAATAGGCTGCCTGGATTGCTTGTCCCACACATAAAAATAGAACCCTTCAATATTTCCCCTCTTTTTAGTGTAATAAAAGGAAGTAAGAAAATAACGCTTATTGGAATTATCTACCTTAACATGAATTTCATCAAGTAGTATCTTTTCCTGGGGCACCTCTATGGATGATACAGTATCCACTGCAGCAGGTTTCCAATATAAAGTGGTGGCATTGATAGTTTCGTTATTGTTCCTGTTGAACTTTACAAAGACCAGGTCGCCATCATTATCTATATTGAATTCATCCAGGTTGTCATCCCTTTCGTCCATTGCCATATAAAAACGGTCACGTTTCTGCAGCATCAATTCTGAATCAAAAAGCAGGGTTGTTATGACAAACTTTGATTTGTTCCTCGAGTTGATCTTAAATACCATTAACCTTGACTTATTCTCATTGGTGATGGTAGAATAGATCTTATTGTTGGCTGTAAAGCCTATATGAGTAGTATCCAGGGATAAAATATCCGATATTCTTTTTCCATTACCATCCACTTTCACTGCATTGCAGTACACCACATTTTTCTTCTGGTATTGGTATATAATATAGCTGAAGTCATTATAGGGAAAGAAGTCAACGTTGATCAACTTGTCTTCGGGGATATAGTCCTGTTCCACCTTGCTTACTTCTTCCATCTCATTATTATACACACTCACATAGCTTTTATTTCGGCTGTTCTTATAAATAAGAAAATTACCAGATACCTTTCCAATCACCTCAAAGTTCATTCTTCGGGTATCATCGTTCCCTGGCTGGGAATAAATGATTCTTTGTGCATTGGAAACCGAACCGGTAGCAAGTAAGAATACGGTAATTATGAATGTAGCAAAACGCATAGAAGCAAAATCTTTAAACTATTAAAGTTAACCCTTGTATTTTATTTTAGTAAGATGTATAAAATATAAATTGGATGCATGTTAGCCCCTCAAGAAGTTCAAAACTTGCAATACTTTAACCTTTATACCCAGCCAGACAACTCTTTCAAATTTCAAACTAAAGCCTTGTTTCTGATTGTGCTTCTATTAATTTTAACATATACCTTTGACAATTCGCCTTCGAACCAATAAAACATAATTCAGGTACAGTGAAAGCACCACTTAATAAGGTTACAGTTGCGGGATTAGTTGTAGCGTTAGGGATCATTTATGGAGATATAGGTACTTCACCCTTATATGTTTTCAACGCCATCATTACCAATAGGACAATCACAGAAGAATTGATCATAGGAAGTTTATCCTGTATCATTTGGACCATTACTTTACAAACTACCATTAAATATGTGTTGCTGGTACTGAGGGCAGACAACAGGGGTGAAGGGGGAACATTTGCCTTGTATGCCCTGGTAAGACGACAAAGAAAATGGCTCGTCATCCCGGCCATGATCGGGGGGTCGGCATTACTGGCCGACGGCATTATCACCCCACCCATATCTATTACATCTGCTGTTGAGGGATTGAAAAAAATACCCACCTTTCATAATATCGAAGAATATGTTGTTTATATAGTCCTGGTCATTCTTGGACTATTTTTCTTTTTACAGCAATTCGGTACAGCCTCTATTGGTAAGTTTTTTGGCCCTATTATGTTCATCTGGTTTAGTATGCTGGCCGTACTCGGCATAGTGCACCTTTCTGACGACTGGACCATTTTCAGGGCTTTCAGCCCCACCTATGCCTTTACATTTCTACGGTCTTACCCTAACGCACTATGGTTATTAGGTGCTGTCTTTCTTTGTACTACGGGAGCTGAGGCGCTATATAGTGACCTTGGTCACTGCGGCCGGGGCAATATCAGGGCCTCATGGGGCTTTGTTAAGATCTGCCTGATCCTTAACTACCTCGGCCAGGGAGCCAGTCTATTAAGTCACCACAGGGGATTGACCATCACGGATTCAGTCAGGGAAACCCTCGGCATCAATGCATTTTACGACCTGATGCCTCAATGGTTCATTATCATTGGAGTTATCATTGCCACCACGGCGGCTATCATTGCCAGCCAGGCCATGATATCCGGATCGTTTACCCTAATCAGTGAAGCTATGCGGCTGAACCTCTGGCCCAAGTTAAAGATCCGCTATCCTTCAGAAGCCCGGGGTCAGTTATTTATACCCTCACTGAACTTATTAATGTTTTTAGGTTGCGTGGGTGTGGTGCTCTATTTCAGAACTTCTCAAAGAATGGAGGCTGCTTACGGCCTTGCCATCATTGTAACCATGCTGATGACCACCATACTGTTCTCTAACTTCCTGGTGGCCCGAAGAGTAAAACCTATTTATATCTGGATATTCCTTTCAGTTTACGCCCTGGTGGAAATATTATTCCTTTTTGCCCTTCTGCAAAAGTTCACCCATGGCGGTTATATTACCCTGATGATAGGAGGATTGATGTTCCTGGTGATGTATGCCTGGTACAGGGCCAGGAAGATCAAAAACAGGTATGTGGAATTTGTTCGCCTGGAACATTATATACCAAAGATCCAGGAGTTGAGTAACGACCGTTCCATTGTAAAATACGCTACCCACCTGGTTTACCTGACCAGTGCCGACAATCCCAAAGAGATAGAACATAAGATCATCTATTCTATTCTCAATAAGAAGCCCAAGCGGGCGGATATATACTGGCTGGTGCATGTTGATACCCTGGATGATCCATATACCATGGAGTATAAAGTGGATCATATCATTCCTAACGATATCATCAGGGTAGAATTCCGGCTAGGGTTCAGGGTGGAACCCCGCATCAACCTGATGTTCAGAAAGGTAGTGGAAGACCTGGTTACAAACCGGGAAGTGAATATCACCAGCCGGTATGAAAGCCTGGAGCGTAGTAATATTGTGGGTGACTTTTCCTTCGTAGTCATGGAAAAATATTTAAGC
>JAEZLJ010000061.1 GCA_023415275.1 Bacteroidota bacterium | reverse complement strand
CAGGATCGTAGCCTTTAGGCAGGTATTCATAATAGCCATTGGTAAAATTGGCCATTGATACATACCGGGGCGTATGTGTTTGCGTAAAAGCTTGTAATGAAGATAAAAGGATCAGGGTAACGAAAAGATTTCGTAAAGGTGTTGCCATACAATTAGCGTTAAGGATTATTACAGCAGCTGTAGTTAGTGCTGTTTTTCAAAGGAAGGATTTCAGGTAAGGGTATGCGTAGCCTGGCGGCTACGCCACAAAAATAGAATTAAATTATTCAATCCGGCACTTTATTGTCCCTGTGCCAGGCTATAGGCTTTTTTGCCTTCCCACATATTCAATAATTCCAGAGAGCAAATTTTAAAATCTGCACTAAGGCTTACATACAAACCAATGATATCCTGCTGGGTTAGTGCCTGTTCATTAATAGCTTCAAACCTGAGGTTATACTGGTTAACCAGGTTAGTAAATTTAGAGCCGGTAGGCCATACCTGGGTACCCCGGTTGCTAATGTTGATCAGTTTGAACTTCAATCCACCATGATGCACACATTTGTCTGCAATGGTATTGGGTTGTTCTACACTTTCTATAAAGAAATCGACACCAACAATCTTTTCATTTTCTGTTTCTTTAGACACCATCATGGCATTGCGTTCAAGGTGACAAACAGCAGGAGTTTCAGGTTGATTGGTAAGCATTGGCTTGGCGCCGATATTGGGCGTTTTTCCAAAGTTGGCAATAATGGCTTCGGAAAATTGGGTAGTATTACTGGCAGGAATAGACCTGTCTCCAAAATCGCCGGTATGGACTCCCTGCTCCAGGGTATATAATAAGGCATTTTCAATTACGGCAGCATCTTCCATCAATCCCAGGTGGCGGAGCATAGCTAGTCCACTTAGCAGCAGTGCTGTAGGATTAGCAATATTTTTCCCGGCAATATCAGGCGCAGTTCCATGTACAGCCTCAAAGATGGAGATATGATCACCGATGTTTGCGGAAGGGGCGAAGCCTAATCCGCCAATCAAACCGGCGCAGAGGTCAGAGATGATGTCTCCCTGCAGATTGGTCATAACAATAACATCATATTGATCAGGCTTTATGACCAATTGCATGGCGAGGTCATCGACGATCTTATCATCTGCCTTCAGCTCGGGAAACTCTTTGGCAACCTCATAAAAGCATTCCAGGAACAGGCCATCTGTCAATTTCATGATATTGGCTTTATGTCCGCAGGTAATGCGCCTGGCATTCTTCTGGCGAGCCATTTCAAATGCATAGCGGATCACCTGCATACTGCCTGGCCGTGTGATGAAACGCCTGCTGAGTGCCACATCATGGGTGAGCATATGCTCGATGCCGCCATATGTATCCTCAATATTTTCACGTACAATCGTTACATCTATTGGAATTCCCGCCTTGCTAAATACAGTGTCAACACCATGTAGCGTTTGAAACACTCTTTTGTTGGCATAAGTGTTCCAGGTTTTACGGGCAGTAACATTTACACTTTTCACCCCCTTTCCCTTTGGAGTTTCCATGGGTCCTTTAAAAAGAATTCCCAGGCTCTCAATGGTTTGTTGAGCTTCGGGGGTCATGCCATTAGAATATCCCTTATCGAATACCCATTTACCCATTTCTACAAATTCATATTGTAGTCCTACACTGGCTGCCTCAAAAATCTTTAAAACTGCATCCATTATTTCCGGACCGATCCCATCGCCTTTAGCTACTGCTATTTTCATATATAATCAATTTATTTTCAAGTCTCTATAGTTTCTATGCCATTCCATCTGTCTCGATATATCCTTTAAAAGTTGATCTTGAATAAGAATACAACAGACAAATCTCTGAGGTTTTAGTGCCGCAAAAATACTTCTTGTAGAAAGTTTTACTCCAATTAATTCCTTTATAATTTGTGGCAACAACTTTGTTTTACATTTACCAAAATCTATTGTATGATAAGCATGATTTCGGAAGGTGTTAAGGTCAGCGTGGAAACATTCTATCAGCAGGATTATTCCAATCCAATGCAATCGGAGTTTATGTTTGCTTACCGCATAACCATAGAAAACCATAATTCATTTCCAGTGAAGCTGCACAGCCGTCACTGGCACATATTTGACAGCGATGGAAGCTACAGGGAAGTGGAAGGAGAAGGCGTGGTTGGTATGCAACCCGTGATCAGCAGCGGTGAAGAATATCAATATGTAAGTGGTTGTAATTTACATACAGAAATAGGTCGTATGCACGGAACCTACCAGATGGAGAATATTCACAATAAGGAAATATTCGATGTGAGTATACCTGCTTTTGATATGATCACACCGTTTAAGTATAATTAATAACCGCAGGCGCGTCTGGCAAACTGAACATGTAAAGGTATTTCTACCTATAGAGCTAGAGTCTTCAGTATTGAAGGCTCTTTTTTATTAAAGAAATAAAGAAGAGCCTCTTCAATGAATTAAAGTTATTTGGGTTTGTACTTTGCCATTTGAAAAATATTTGTTGCTGAAGTGGCCATCACTTGTTGAACTGATAAGTCTGCATTCTTATCTGCAAATTTCTTTACTATCTGCCAGCCCACCCATTGGCCAATATTACCAGGTGAGGCACCCTCTGGCATTCCACGGGTAAAGGGCCCTTCACCAATATAATCCTGGATGATAGATGGGTCTATGGTATAGATATCTGTATTTGTAGTGATATAGCCCCAGATATTACCCTCATTCCTGTTCACCCAATCCAGTTGTTTGGCAGTGAAGCCCGTCTTTAAACTATCTTCTGTGTCCGGTAATAAATGGTCCAGCAGGTACCATTGCTTGCCTTTAAGTATCATTTGTTCGATCAATGGACGCCCAACGCTGCTATCGGGATATATATCATCCACTACTGCTTTCATGCAATTGGGTGTAATGTATTCTTTGTCAAACCTTCTTGAGATGTAATCAGGGTATACTTCTGCCAATTGAGGATCTTTATATACCGAGAAATCTTTTCCTGCGAACTGGTGTAATCCAATGCCCAGGTAGTTAGGAGTGAGCACAACCCCAGGAGCATCGAAACTGCCAATGAAAGTAATGAGGTTGGGGATCTTATAATTGGGGTAATAGTATTTTGTGTATTTGAACCCTGTTGTGAGATCAGCCTTCAGCCAGTCCAGGTCTTTGTACTTTTTTTGTATGGAATCATTGATACCATGGTATCCTGACAGAATGGATTTTATAACAGGAAATGATGAGGGCCCTGCATCGGGTAATCTTAATATTTGTTGAATATAAAATGGAAAGAAGTTAGGATACTTTTTATGTACAATGGTTAGTCCCTGGGCTAGGTTATTTGAATCTATCTTAAAAAAGTCCTGCTCGAACCTGCTTATGGTAAATGATACATCTATGCCGGACACATCTGGTTTGTTGTTGGAGGGGTTGCAGGCAAAGAAAACAAGAGATATAAAAACAAAGCTTAAAGATCGCATGGTGGTTAAAACGGCTGGTTTAATATTTTATTACAGAACTTTGGTTTACTATTGATACCATTGAATAATTAACGAAGATGAAGATTTTCTTAGCCCAGCAAAACTATCATATTGGAAATTTTGAAGCAAATGCTATAAAAATTATCGAAGCTATCAAGGAAGGCAAAAAAGTCGGAGCAGACCTTGTTTTATTTTCAGAGCTCTGTATATGCGGTTATCCGCCCCGGGATTTCCTCGAATTTGAAGATTTTATTAATGAGTGTTATAGAACCATTGACAAGATAAAGGAACATGCCGATACCATTGGAGTATTAATCGGCGCACCTTCCCGCAATCCATTAAAAGAGGGCAAAGATCTGTTCAATGCCGCCTACCTCTTATACGAAAAGGAAATAAAGGCCGAGATACATAAAACATTGTTGCCTACTTATGATGTTTTTGACGAGAACCGTTATTTCGAACCTGCATTTGAATGGAAATGCATACAGTTCAAAGGCAAAAAGCTGGCAGTGACCATTTGTGAGGACATCTGGAACCTGGGAGATAACCCCCTTTACAGGATCACACCTATGGAGATCCTTAAAAAGGAACAGCCCGATGTCATGTTAAATCTGTCTGCTTCTCCCTACAACTATGCAGCAGATGTGGTCCGTCATAGTATTATTAAAGCCCATACGCTTAAGTATGGTTTGCCTATGTTGTATTGCAATACAGTTGGGTCGCAAACAGAAGTAGTGTTTGATGGAGGCAGCCTGGTGTATGATGTCAATGGCCACCTGGTAAAAGAAATGAAGTATTTCGCAGAGGATTATGCGCTTTTTGATCTGGGGGGACTTTCCCAAAAAAGCAGCCAGGCGGCTACCATGGCAAATTCTCCGGAATTGGCAGAGGCAGCTACAATGAATAAGGATACGGGCATCAACCGGGATAATTTATTAACTGGAGAGGAAAATCATACCTGGGAGGGTAAATATTATTATTCTGCCAGCGAGGTAGGACGGGATATGGATACCCTGAAATATTTAACTGATGATAAAAATATACAGGAGATCCATGATGCACTGGTGCTGGGCATTCGTGATTATTTCACTAAAATGGGTTTCTCAAAGGCCACACTGGGCGCCAGTGGGGGTATTGATAGTGCTGTAGTGCAGGCATTGGCGGTAGAAGCGCTGGGTAAGGAAAATGTACATGTATTGCTAATGCCATCCGAATACTCTTCAGGGCATTCAGTAACTGACGCGGAGAAATTGTGCCAGAACCTGGGCAACCGTTATGATATAATACCCATAAAAGAGGTTTACCAGGAATTTCTCTCTACGCTAAATCCTGTCTTTAAAGACCTTCCATTCAGTGTGGCAGAAGAGAACATTCAGAGCCGCATCAGGGGGAACCTTTTAATGGCAGTCGCTAATAAATTTGGATATATACTGCTTAATACCTCCAATAAAAGTGAATTAGCTACCGGGTATGGCACCCTCTACGGGGATATGTCAGGCGGCTTGAGCGTTTTAGGTGACCTGTATAAAATGCAGGTATATGCTTTGGCAAGATTTATCAATAAACAACAAGAGATCATTCCTGGCAACATTCTTATTAAAGAGCCTTCGGCTGAATTGAGGCCTAATCAAATAGATAAGGACAGTCTTCCTGATTATGAGATACTGGACAGGCTTTTATTTCAATATATAGAACTCAGGCAGGGGCCCAAAGAGATCATTGCCCAGGGATTTGATGCTACATTGGTAAAGCGCGTATTAAGATTGGTCAATATGAAAGAATACAAACGCAACCAGTTCTGTCCCATCATCAGGGTCAGTTCCAAGGCATTTGGTGTAGGAAGAAGGCTTCCAATAGTAGCTAAATACCTTTCCTGATCAATGCTTTAACTGAATGAGCAGGGAAATGGCAGTGCCATTAAGTGTAGTGTCTTTTGAAAAAGATAGTTGGGTGTCAGTCAATGACAACAGTTTAAATTGGCCGCTTACACCTAAAATGCCTGCTCCATTAAAGTTCAAAGAAGTCTCGTTATTGGAAAAGCTCCAACTGACATCTGAAGTTGGTGGGTCGTTAGGATCGCATTTGGTAGCTCCTTCATCCAATGTACCGGTGCCATCTGCACGTAGAGTAAGTGTATTGTCTGTTTCGCAAGCCTGTAATTGAGAAGTAATAGAAAGGTCGATGGTTCCGTTCTTATCCAGGTCAGCTCCTGCATCCTGGTATTTCCAGGCAGACTTGGTAATCAGGTCAGTCTTAGTGGAATTGTTGGTAGTGGAACTATCTTTCTTACAGGATATCAGGAAAAGAGAAATGCAAATGGCAAGGGTCAAGTATTTCATAAAGTAATTTTATTGGTAAAGGTAAATACGTAAAAAGTTTTAAGAAGTTCAGTAAACTTCCTTGTGATAATTTCGATAAACGATCTTTTGCTACTATTATTGGTTAAAAAATAGGATTTTTAGCTTTGCGGCAAATTATTTGCTAAAGCTCAGTTCGTAAATTAATGATCTAAACCTTGACTATGATTAAAACCGCGGATGATATCCGGCAACTGAATGAACGGATTAGCTATTCCGGAAGATTTATAGATACACTGAGAAATGAGGTTGGCAAAGTGATCATTGGTCAATCGTACATGCTTGACCGTTTGTTGATCGGCTTGCTAAGCAACGGCCACGTGCTGCTGGAAGGTGTGCCCGGCCTGGCCAAAACGCTTACCATCAAATCTTTGTCGCAAGCCATTCATGCTCATTTCAGCAGGATTCAGTTCACACCAGATCTATTGCCGGCCGACGTTATTGGTACAATGATCTATAACCAGCAACGTAATGAATTTGTGGTAAGAAAGGGTCCCATCTTTGCCAACTTCATTTTGGCGGATGAGATCAACCGTGCACCGGCAAAAGTGCAAAGTGCATTGCTGGAGGCCATGCAGGAACGCCAGGTGACCATTGGTGATACTACCTACAAACTGGATGAACCCTTCCTGGTATTAGCCACTCAAAACCCATTGGAGCAGGAAGGAACTTACCCTTTACCCGAAGCGCAGGTTGACCGTTTTTTGATGAAAGTAGTAGTGGGATATCCTACCCGCCAGGAGGAGCAATTGATCATCCGTCAAAATGTGCAGGGCTTAGGTTTCCCTTCCGTAAACCAGGTGGTGTCCATGAGTGAGATATTAACTGCCCGTCAAATGGTCAGAGATGTGTATATTGATGAGAAGGTGGAGCAGTATATTCTTGATATAGTATTTGCTACCAGGAACCCAGGGGAATATAAACTGGATAATCTGAAGCCACTCATTTCCTATGGATCCTCACCCAGGGGAAGTATTAACCTGGCAGTGGCAGCCAAAGCGCAGGCTTTCCTGAATAAACGCGGTTATGTGATACCGGAAGACGTAAGAAGCATTTGTAATGATGTGTTGCGTCATAGGATAGGCCTTACGTATGAAGCGGAAGCTGAAAATGTTTCCATCCTTGATATCCTCGACCAGATCATCCAAAAAATCAATCTTCCCTGATAAGGAAGATCCAATTGGATTTACATGTTAACAACCGCTGAAATATTAAAAAAGGTAAGGGCGCTTGAAATAAAAAGTAAGAAGCTTACCACAGACCTGTTTACCGGTGAATACCACAGTGCTTTTAAAGGCCGTGGTATGTCATTCAAGGAGGTTCGTGAATATTCGGCAGGCGATGACATAAGGTTTATCGACTGGAATGTGTCTGCCCGCTTTGGCCATCCCTTTAGTAAGGTTTTTGAAGAAGAAAGAGAGTTGACCGTTATGCTATTGGTGGATGTAAGTGCCAGTTCTTTATTCGGCACCATCATCGCATCCAAAAAAGATATAGCTACAGAAATAGCAGCAGTCGTTGCATTCTCGGCTGTTAATAACAACGATAAGATCGGGGTCATCTTCTACAGTGATAAGATCGAGCGGTACATTCCTCCTAAAAAGGGCAAGCAACATGCCTTATTTATTGTCAGGGAATTGCTGTCCGTGCAGTCAGGTCAAAAGAAAACCCAGCTCAACACAGCACTTCGTTTTTTTAATAATACCACCCGTCAAAAAAGTATTGCATTTATATTAAGTGATTTTATTGACACAGGTTACCAGGATGCCCTTAGAGTAGCAGGCAATAAACATGATATCATAGGCATTAAAATATATGATAAGATGGACCGAAATCTTCCCAGGCTTGGACTCCTGAGAGTGGAAGATGCAGAAACAGGAGAGCAAAAATGGGTGGACTCGGAAAGCAAACTGGTTCGATATGAATACGAAAAGGAGTTCTTCAGGATCACGGATTATTCCAACGAGGTATTCAGGAAAGCAGGCTGCGATCTCCTTCATGTAAGGACAGACGAAGACTATGTAAAAATATTGCAGCGATTTTTTATTAGCAGGAACAAGTAATGAAGAAATTAACCCTCTTAATAATCCATATTACCCTTTTTGCCGGCGTAGCTCTTTCCCAGGCTACTCCTGTTTCTGCCAGTATAGATAAACAGAAAATATTAATTGGTGAACAAGCCCAGTTGTATCTAAAAGCGGTTCTTACCGGTAACCATAAATTATCGTGGCCTGTCGTAGATACGTTCCCTCATTTCGAGGTATTGAACAGGTCTAAGATAGACACACAGCAAACATCCCAGGGTCTGCTGCTTCAACAGACGGTTACTATTACCAGCTGGGATAGTG
>JAEZLJ010000174.1 GCA_023415275.1 Bacteroidota bacterium | reverse complement strand
TCTTACTGAAGAACGCCGCCGCGAACTGGTGAAAAGAAGCATGGGTGAAGGCGAGCATTCAAAAGTGGCCATCCGGAATATACGCCGTGAAGCTATTGAAAGCATTAAAAAAGCACAGAAAAACGGGCTCAGCGAAGATGCTGCCAAGGATGCCGAAGCAGATGTGCAGGTAGTTACCGATAAATATATTTCCCTGGTGGAGAAACACCTGGCCACCAAGGAAAAAGAGATCATGGTGGTCTAAATAGATAATAGCCTGCAGCTTATAAGGTAGGTAAAGCTTACCATTATGATCTGCAGGATTATTTATTGGCCAGGTACACGCCCCCGAGAATGATCCCCAGGCACCCCACCTGTATAAGTGTCACATTTTCATGATCCAGGATGCCCCATAGAATAGATACTATAGGTATGGCATAGGTTACCAACGATGCAAATAAACCCCCGGCGTTTTTGATCAGCCCGTAAAAGAGAACGGTGGCAATAGCGCTTCCTACTACTCCTAAAAGTATAGATGCTGCTACAGACCACATGGCCGACTCATCATATTGCATGATGGCAAATGTGTTTTGCTGCCAGGCTATCAACCCTGCAGGTATGGAAAGAATGGCCAGCGAAATAGTGGCCATTTTTAATGGGTCCACTTCTTTAAGGTAATGACCTACAATATTTACATTCAACCCATAAAAGAAAGTAGCCAGTAATATCAGTAAGGTATATCCCAGGTGGCTCCCACTCATAGATCCTTTAGAAAGGCTAAGGATCAAAAGCCCAATGAAGCCAATGAGCACACCGGCTATCTTCCTGTTGGGCATGCGTGCCTTAAAAAACAGTACGCTTATAATGATTACAAACAGTGGGGTCAGAGAATTCAATATGCCCTCCATAGAGCTTTCTATGTGCTCTATGGCAATAGCAAAAAGAAAAGCCGGAAAAAAATTGCCAAGCAACCCGGAAGTAATAATTAGAGGTATTTTTTGCTTTGGCACCTTAGCTATGTGAAACAGCGCAAAGGGCACAAAAACGATCCCTGCGGAAAATATCCGTAATGATCCTATTTGGAGTCCGGTAAGATTTTCTGAACCGATCTTCATCAAAATAAAAGAACTACCCCATATCAATGATAATAAAATGAAAACAGCCCAGTTCTTTAATTTGTGAGTGGTCATAAAACATTGGTTTCTCCTGTTGGAATAATATCCAGCCGGGAAACGAGTTGCAAAAGTGCAGAAGGATTACATTTGAATACAATAAATTTTTTCCATGAGCCGCTTAACTGACATCAGCACAAGAGCACCTAAAGAACTAGATAAGGACAAGATCAAGGAAGAAACAGCAAAGATCATTAAGCGCTTTGATGAACTACAAAACCTGTTATATGCCGAAGGCCAGCATGCAGTGCTGGTAATACTCCAGGGGTTGGATGCCAGTGGTAAGGATGGAGTGATCAACAAGGTTTTTGGGCAATTGAACCCCCAGGGCGTGCAGGTAAAATCCTTTAAAGTGCCTACTGAAGAAGAATTAAAGCATGACTTTCTATGGCGTATCCACAGGAATGCTCCTGAAAAGGGAATGATACAGATCTTTAACCGGAGCCAGTATGAAGATGTACTCGTCACCCGTGTACATGGCTGGTGCGATGATGAAACTGCTTTTAAAAGGTTTGAGGCCATTAATCATTTTGAGAACCTGCTTTCTGTCCATAACAATACCCTGGTATTTAAATTTTACCTGCACATATCTCCTGAAGAACAACAGAAAAGATTCAAGGAAAGACTGGAGGATCCGCGAAAGCAATGGAAATATAATAAGAGGGATTTTGAAGAGGCGGCCATGTGGGAAAAATATATGAATGCCTATGAGGATGTTTTCCAGCAATGCAATATCGTTCCCTGGACCATTGTGCCTGCAGACCAAAACTGGTATAAAGAATATATCATAGCAAAAGAGGTGGTAGAAGCCCTGGAAAAGTTGGATATGAAATATCCACAATTGAAGGATAGTGATAAATAAGGCACATTTTGAGTTAAATTAGCATACACTAAAACAATAAACTTATGGGCTTTGTTAAAGAATTTAAGGAGTTCGCATTAAAAGGTAATGTAGTAGACCTTGCTATTGCGGTAGTCATTGGCGCTGCCTTTGGTGCCATTGTCTCTTCCCTGGTGGATGATGTCATTACACCTTTATTGTTAACTCCCGCTTTAAAAGCAGCACATGCCGAAGACCTTGACAAGCTGGCCTGGGGAACCGTCAAATACGGCAAGTTCCTGGCTGCTATTATCAAGTTTTTGGTGGTGGCCTTTGTACTCTTTTTAGTTATACAGGGCATCAATAGAATGAAGCGTAAGAAAGAAGAAGTGGCCCCGGCACCCCCTGAATACTCCCTGCAGGAAAAGCTGCTCATGGAGATCAGGGATTCCTTGAAGAAATAACTATTACCTGTCTTTTGGCCTATAAATCGTATTTTTGACCAGTCCCGTTTATTAACGGGACTTTTCTTTTAATCATTGACCGTGAGTACTTACCAGATAAAATTAGACCAGTTTGAAGGTCCGTTCGACCTGCTTCTTTTCTTCATTGAAAGAGATGAACTGGATATATATAATATTCCCATCACCAGGATCATCAATGACTTCCTGGACTTCATTCATTCACAGGAATCACTGAATATTGAACTATCCAGTGAGTTCATCCTGTTCATTTCCACGCTCATGCGCATCAAGGCCAAAATGTTGCTGCCCCGTAAGGAAATAGATGCCCAGGGCAATGAGATTGACCCCAGGCAGGAACTGGTAGATAAAATTCTGGAATATAAGAAGTACAAGGAAGTGTCAGCACGCATGGCCGAGATGGAAGCCGACAGGATGCTGATGATCAAAAGAGGTAATATTCAAAAGGAATTATCTTCTATCGGCGAAGAAGCCAGTGAGGGTACCGAAGTGCAAACTATTACCATGTTCAAGCTGATGAAGGCCTTTGAACGGGTGATGCAGCGCTACCATGACAGGTTTAATAAACCTATGCATACCGTGGTCCGGTACAATTATTCAATTGAACAAAGCAAGACTGACCTCATATCCAAGGCGCAAAGCGAAAGAACACTATCTTTTGAACGAGTTTTTGATGCCATCGAGAACAGGGTACAGGCCATCTTTATATTCCTATCCATGCTGGAGCTGGTGCAGGGAAAGTTTCTGCGCATTATGATAGGCGAAGGCAAGAACAACTTTATTGTGGAATACAATGAAGCTGAAGAAGGGTTGACGGATGAAGAGCATATGAGGCTGTTGTAGAATGTAAAAGTCAAAATTAAAAAGTAAAAAAAGGTGTCAGTAACACTTTGTTGAATTTAAATATTGCAAAGATTTGTATGCAATACTTTTATAATTCTTAGTCAGTTCTACTTTGACCATTTATATTACGCACTACCATATCTCACAGGCAGCAATAACCTATACAAACAGAAATAAGAAATAAAAAGTGAGGAACGCTATCAATTGACAATTGACCATTACCAATAGTCAATATCCTGTACTACAAACTATAAACTGCTGATGTTTCCTTCACCATATCCCTCACAGCATCAGCAATCCCTTGCGCATCAAAGCCACATTCGCGGTGCAGGTCTTTCAGGGTGCCATGTTCAATAACCCTGTCAGGAATACCCAGCATTCTCAGGTCGTTCTTATAGCCGTGTTCTGTCATGAATTCGGCCACGGCACTGCCAAAGCCACCTACTATAGTTCCATCTTCTACGGTGATTATTTTGGAATAACCCTGTAAGGCTTCATGCAGCAGTTCTTCATCCAATGGCTTGGCAAAGCGCATATCAAAATGAGCAGGGGTAATACCATCATGTCGCAAGTCGCGAATGGCTGCAGCTGCAAAATTGCCCGGATGCCCAATGGTTAGCAGGGCAATATCTTTTCCATCGCGCAGTTTTCTACCCTTGCCGATCTGTATTTCTTCAAATGGTTTTCTCCATTCCGGCATCACTCCTTCACCTCGCGGATAGCGGATGACGAATGGAAGCTTTGTGCTTTCCAGTTGTGCGGTGTACATCAGGTTGCGCAGTTCCTGCTCATTCATGGGAGCAGAGATGATCATATTGGGTATGCACCTGAAATAGGCAATATCGTAGGCGCCATGGTGAGTAGGCCCGTCTTCTCCAACCACACCTCCACGATCCAGGCAAAATACTACCGGGAGCTTTTGAATGGCTACGTCATGCACCACCTGGTCATAGGCCCTTTGCATAAATGAAGAATAGATATTGCAGAATACCTTCATCCCCTGCGTGGCCATACCTGCACTAAGCGTAACAGCATGCTGCTCGCAGATGCCCACATCAAATGCCCTGTCAGGCATTTTCTCCATCATGAATTTGAGGGAAGAGCCCGATGGCATGGCTGGTGTGATACCAAATATTTTTTTGTTCTGTTCCGCCAGTTCAATGATGGAATGTCCAAAAACATCCTGGTATTTGGGCGGCTGGGGTATATCGTATTTCTTTTTAAAGATCTCACCGGTGATCTTATCAAACAGGCCGGGCGCATGCCACTTGGTCTGGTCTTTTTCAGCCAGGGCATAACCTTTACCTTTTACGGTGATGATATGCAGCAACTTAGGCCCCGGGATGCTGCGCAGGTCCTTTAGCGTGTCAACCAGTTTGGTGATGTTATGACCGTCAATGGGGCCAAAATACCTGAAATTCAGCGCCTCAAAGAGGTTGCTGCTGCGGGTAACCATGCCTTTAATGCTGGCTTCCAGCTTGCTGGCCATATCACGGGTAAAGCGTTTGCCCACAGGCAGCTTGCCCAGCAGGTTCCATACATCATCCCTAAACTTATTATAGGTGGGCGAAGTGGTAATATCGGTCAGGTATTCCTTTAATGCACCTACATTGGGGTCAATGCTCATGCAATTGTCGTTCAGTATCACCAGCATGTCCGCATCCGTCACGCCCGCATGGTTCAATGCCTCAAAGGCCATCCCTGCGGTCATGGACCCATCTCCAATGATGGCTACAGATTTCCGGTCCGTTTCCCCTTTATACTTGGCGGCCATAGCCATACCCAGTGCTGCCGAAATAGAAGTGGAGGAATGCCCTACGCCAAACGTATCGTACTCGCTTTCTGATCTTTTGGGGAAGCCACTGAGACCCTTATATTTTCGGTTGGTAATAAAATTATCCCTTCTGCCGGTTAAGATCTTATGCCCATATGCCTGGTGACCCACATCCCACACCAACTGGTCGTAGGGGGTGTTATAGATATAATGCAGGGCTACAGATAGCTCTA
This sequence comes from Bacteroidota bacterium, assembly GCA_023415275.1. Taxonomy (GTDB): domain Bacteria; phylum Bacteroidota; class Bacteroidia; order Chitinophagales; family Chitinophagaceae; genus Flavisolibacter. The sequence continues at coordinate 5,878 of JAEZLJ010000174.1, read as the reverse complement.
CCACACCCAGGCTGGCTGCAAAATGCCCTCCGTGTACGCTGACCACATCGACAATGAATTGACGCAATTCATCACAAACCTGGTGCAGCTGTTCTTTGGGAACCTTTTTCAGGTCCTCAGGAGAATCGATCGTTTGTAAAAGCGGTCCGGCAGGTATTTGCATTAAGGATGTTTAAAGCTGTAAAAATATTTACTTTTTTGGCAAATGAGGCTATCCTTTAAAAGGTTAACAAAACCGGAGTCATATGGTTGGATATACGAAACAAATCTATTCCTCGCTATACGCTTATGACCTTTGGCAGGTAGCCTTATGAAATAAGTCAAATCCAGGTGCAGGATGTAAAAAACGGACAGAAAGACCTCTATACCTGGAAAGGGCCTTTGTTTTTGAATTAAATAGGCCAAAAAACGCTTAAATCCCTATTTCAGCCAACGCTATTTCATACATCAACTATAGATGTTCCATAGATGTTCCAACCCTTATATCGTTGGAATATCTATGGGATATCTATGGCTCATCTATGGAATATCTATGAAATATCCCTTCCTTTGGTTGGCTTTTGACAGCTTGTCTTGTACTGAGAAAACCGGGCTGGTGCCGAGGATAAGATCTCATTAATTATTAAGGATCAATGACCTTTTTAAGATGTAGTCTTTTTGAAAAGTTGGCTTAGTAAATCTCTGGAATATTCAAAGTCCACCGGGATCGAAAGGGCAATAATTCAGTTCAGCAGCTTTTGGTGGGTTTGATTTCTTTCGTATTATTCCATTTGTAAAACTTATCTTCCACTGGTATATTTACGCAACCTCGTTACAAACCCTGCTTGGTACATTTGCATATGCAGTTTAAGCTGAACAGATACTGGACCTTTCAAATAGTGGGTTGGGGACTATTTGGTATCATTAATATTTTCTTTGCCTTCATTTTTGGGCAATTTAAAGGTACCATGCTGTGTCGCTTGTTGTTTTTCCTGGAAATAGGAATCATCAGCTCTCATTGCATGCGCCAGATCATTCGAAAGAACGCTCTTTTATTAAGGCCCATCAACCAGCAGATCATTTTCCTGCTCATCCTCACTCTTTTATTTGCATCGTTTTTCAGCCTGGTGCAAACCCCTTTTGAGGCTTACTATAATTTTTATCCAACAGGAAAGCCTGCTCCTTTCCATGTGCATTTTTTTTATAATCTTTCTTCCTCGTTTGTTTTACTGTTCATCTGGAATAGTATTTACTTCATGTATCATTATGTGGCCAAGAGCCGTAAGCAGCAACTGGACACACTGCAACTGGAAGCCCTGGTTAAATCGCTGGAGTTAAAGACGATTAAAGCTCATATCAACCCACATTTTATTTTCAATGCCCTTAACAGTATCAGGGCACTGATAGATGAAAACCCGGCAAGGGCACGAAGGGCTATTACTGAACTGAGTAATATATTACGAAGCAGTTTACAGGCTGAAAAAGGAGAGACTGTATCGCTTGAGGAGGAATTGAAAATTGTGAAGGATTACCTGGCGCTGGAACATATGCGTTTTGAAGACAGGCTGCAGGTAGAGTATGATATTGACGATGATACCCTGGGTCAGCAAGTGCCGCCGATGATGTTGCAAACGCTGGTGGAGAATGCCATCAAACATGGCATTAGCAGGCAAGTGAAAGGAGGGGTGGTAAAGATCATCAGTGATTTTAAGGAGAACTACCATGAACTGGCCGTGCAGAATACGGGGCACCTGAATGGTGGGGCTTCGCATGGCGGATTTGGTTTATCAAGCACACAGGACAGGCTGGAGCTGCTGTATGGCGACAAGGCAAGATTCCAGATACAGCAATTGAATAGGGAACTGGTGGAAGCGAAGGTGCTGATACCGGCATGAGGTGTAATAAAATTATAAATTAGCGACTCTTAATAAACAACCATCACCACGGGATCAATGCCCGTGCAAAAACTAAAAAGAATTCATGAGAGCCATATTAATAGATGATGAACGCCTGGCCCGTGCCGAATTGCGCAAGTTGCTGCAGGAGTTTCCAGAAATTGAGATCATTGATGAAGCATCCAATGCTGAAGAAGGCCTGCACAAGGTGGAAGCCCTGAATCCAGATCTTATCTTTTTGGATATACAAATGCCCGGCAAGACAGGCTTTGATCTTTTGTCAGAGCTGGACCATGCGCCCCAGGTGATTTTTACCACGGCTTATGATGAATATGCATTGAAGGCTTTTGAAGTGAATGCACTTGATTACCTGCTGAAGCCTGTGGAGCCCAGGCGCCTGGCTGATGCACTGGAAAAACTAAAAAGATCAGCTGGTGGTGTCAATACAGAACGTACACATCAAACCACAGAGAATAACAGTATCCTGAGCGAACATGACCAGGTGTTTGTGAAGGATGGGGAGCGCTGCTGGTTTGTAAAGCTGGCAGAGGTACGCCTGTTTGAAAGTGTGGGTAATTATGCCAAAGTATTTTTTGGTGCCAATAAGCCATTGATATTAAAGTCACTTAATGCCCTGGAAGAAAGACTGGATGAAAAAGTGTTTTTCAGGGCCAACCGCAAACATATTGTCAACCTTCGCATGATTGATAAAATAGAGCCTTATTTCAATGGGGGCTTATTGCTGGAACTGAAAGGTGGAGAAAAGATAGAAGTGAGCCGCAGGCAAACTGTAAAGTTCAAAGAGATGATGAGTCTTTAAGGAGGCCCAGTTTCCAGTTTATTATTTCTTATTCAACTTATTAACCGGATAAATCCTGTACATGAAGAAAGTGTTTTTGCTTTTCAGCATTGGTGCAAGCTGTATTGCCTGCGCCCAGCATACTAATGGTGTTATTAACGTAAAGGAGGTGGAGCGTGTGGAGACAGCCCTGGCCTCTGACGAGATGCGTGGCCGGAAGGCAGGTACACCCGATATAGAAAAGGCCGCCCAGTTCATTGCAGCTGAATTCAAAAAAGCAGGTTTGCAACCTGTGAATGGTGATAGTTACCTGCAGGAGTTTACCATGGTGCGCACGAGGATCAAATCTGTAAAAGGCGAGGTCGATGACAAGGAGGTGGATCCTAAAAACCTGGTGGTGGTGACGCAGGAAAGTGAGCTGAAGGTAGATGAAAAGTCAGGGTATGAGCAAGTATATGTGAAGCAAGGCGAGGACTTTCGGAAACGGGTAACCGAAATCATGGCTTTGAAAAAGAATGCGATTGTGATGATAGATACCAGCTTTAGTAAAATGTTTGGAAGATTGAATGGCATTCGCCGCCCTTATTTTAAGGGAGAGAAAAAGGAATCAGCCAACTTAGTATTTGTATTAGGTATGTATCAGCCGAAGGAATTTAAATTCAAAGCTGAGCAGGCTCTTGAAGAATCTAAGTTTGCCAATGTGGTAGGTTTACTGCCTGGAAAAAGCCGCAAGAGTGAATATGTAATCTTTTCGGGCCATTACGATCATTTGGGAATAGGCAAACCACAAAACGGTGATAGTATTTATAATGGCGCCAATGATGATGCGGCTGGAACTACTGCCGTTATTCTGCTGGCTAACCATTTCAAAAAATTAAATAATAACGAACGCACCCTGGTGTTCGCTGCCTTTACAGCAGAAGAAATTGGAGGATTTGGATCCCAGTATTTCTCCAAACAATATGATCCGGCGCAAGTGATGGCGATGTTCAATATCGAAATGATAGGAACAGAAAGTAAATGGGGCAGGAATTCGGCCTATATAACAGGTTATGAAAAGACTAATATGGGTGAGATTCTGCAAAAGAACTTGCAGGGTACTTCTTTTACTTTTCACCCCGATCCTTATACCGATCAGAATTTGTTTTACCGCTCAGACAATGCTACACTGGCAAGATTAGGCGTACCTGCACATACTATATCCACTTCTAAAATGGATGATGAACCCAATTATCACCAGGCCAGTGATGAAGTGAAAACACTGGATATGGAAAACATGGCAGCCATTATAGAAGCTATTGCAGCCAGTAGCAAATCTATCATCAATGGGGTGGATACGCCAACGAGGGTAAAGACAGAAGACCTGAAATAAATCATTACTTCCTTATTGATAAAAGAGACACTATGTTGTCTCTTTTTTTATGTCCTTAATTTCATTAAATCTTTGCCGGAACAGCATGGATAGCATTGGCCATTTCCATGATCAGTGATGCGTCTTTTTCAATGGCATTACCCACTACAATGACATCAGCGCCTGCTTTGCAATTCAGGTATACTTTTTCAGCATCGCGTATGCCACCCCCAACAATAAGCGGAACTTCTATGTGATTAGCCACCGTGCTGATCATGGTTTCAGTAATGGCTTTTTTAGCACCACTACCGGCATCCATATAGATCAACTTCATGCCGAGCATTTCTCCTGCCATGGCTGTGCACATGGCTATTTCGGGTTTGTCTGCAGGCATAGCACTGGCATTACTAATGTAAGAGACTGTTGTTGCTGCGCCACCGTCAATGACCATATAGCCGGTAGGAATAATTTCCAGGCCGCTGCTTTTAACAAAGGGCGCTGAGATCACATGCTGGCCAATGAGGTAATCGGCATTACGACCTGAGATGAGCGAAAGATAAAGCAAGGCATCTGCCTGTTTGCTGATCTGTGAAGGACTGCCTGGGAATAATAATACAGGAATGGAGCAAGCCTCTTTGATCTGGCGTATGCAAGCATCCAGGTGGTCAGAGATGACCAGGCTGCCACCCACAAAAATATAATCAACCTTAGCTTGCACTGCCAGGTGCACTGTTTCCAGTAATGAATCCGAAGTGACTTTATCGGGATCTATCAACACCGCGAAAGATTTATATCCGCTCTTTTTTTTATCCAGTAACGATTGGTAAACAGGCATCATTATTCGTAAGGCTATGTCGTGCAAAAATGCAAAACTTTTCCCATTGGGGCTAATCCACAGTAATTATTCATGAATCCTGTACTCAGTGGGTATGGTTTTACGTTATAGAAAGGGAGGAAAATGAAGTTTAAGAAACTATCTCCTGGATAATACCTGTGGCGGTATCCATTCTACTGGTAAGTAGGGTTTTTTCTTTTGCCTGCCAAAAAAAATCGGTCAAAAAAGATTTTTTTATATCGTAAAATCACGCATTGAGCCACTGGCTTGAAGTAGCATTTTTCACACGTGGTTTATCCACAGTTGTGCATATCTCTGGCTTCATTTTTCGGACTTGTAAAGATATTTTCGTCGTCCACCACAATTTTAAAAAAACCACCAAAACCTTTTAAAACAAAGCAGCTATGGCAAGTGAAAACAGAGCAACTAAAAAAGGACTTACGTTCACCCGTAAGTACACCAGAGAAGATATTAACGTATTCGACCAGTTTGAGTATGATTACCGGACATCGGTGATCCGCAATCCCAGCGGAGAAGTTGTTTTCGAGATGACCAATGTAGAGGTGCCGAAACAATGGAGCCAGATTGCTACTGACATCCTTGCCCAGAAGTATTTTAGAAAAGCAGGCGTGCCGCAGCCCGATGGATCATTGGGAAGAGAAACCTCTGTGAAGCAGGTGGCCCACCGTATGGCCAATTGTTGGAGAGTGTGGGGTGAGCGCTATGGTTATTTTGCCAGCTTTGATGATGCGCAGATCTTTTACGAGGAGCTGGTATATAGTATCCTCAACCAGATGTGTGTGCCTAATTCCCCACAATGGTTCAATACAGGTTTGTATGAGAGCTATGGTATCAAGGGTAAACCCCAGGGCCATTATTATGTAGATGCTGTTGATGGTGTATTAAAAAAATCTACCTCTGCTTATGAGCGACCTCAACCCCATGCTTGTTTTATTCTTATTGTAGAAGACGACCTGGTAGGAGATGGTGGCATCATGGACCTTTGGGTAAGAGAGGCC
>JAEZLJ010000166.1 GCA_023415275.1 Bacteroidota bacterium | reverse complement strand
ATCACGCACTAAGTATAGCGTAGATAGGCAGTTGATACCTAGTTGACTGCCTTTTGCCTGGAAGGCACATCTATGTTCCCCAACTCCTGACTCCCGACTTCCGACTCCCGACTCCTGACTAACCCTCCCGGCCAAAAGCGGTCATTTCCGGCCAAATCGGCCATAAGCGGCCATGGCATTTGATTGAGCGAATAGATTAACTCATATTGCAAGTAATTAAATCCAATATCATATGGCAAAGCAAATAGGACATGTAAAGGCAGTGGGCACAGTGGATGACAATGTGAACTTTTATTACAGTGAACTGGATGGGTATTTAGCCAGGCTATTGCCTGGAGTGGACACTAAACGCTTCTGGAATGATCCTGCTTTTGAAGGTAGCAGGAGAAGTGCTGAAAGGTTTAAAGTGGGGAATATTATGTCTTCCATTCTTTACCGCTTTGTAGCTGTAAAGAGAAGATATACGCTTTTGTTCAAGCAGGTAAGAACACTTTCATTGATATGCCTGAAACAGGTTATGGAAAAGAAAGAGGTCTTTACTGCCTTGTTCTCTTTTCTGGAAGAGCAAAAGCGTATTTCGCTTACCCGTGAACAGTTTGATTTATTGCTTGATTCCTTTTTAATGGAACTGGAGGTTAGGCTCAGTGAGCCAAAGCCTGAGAAGATAAAGAAGTCTAAGAATAAGCTCGAAATCAAGGTATCTAAACCACTTAATGAAGAAGAAATTGAGTTCTTAGAGTTCTATATGGAAGATTATAATTGGACAATCAGGTTTGAAGGGGATTTTCCACCTAACTACCAGGTTCCTTTATTTCTCTTTAAGCATGCAGCATGAAACAGTTTGTAATTTGTAATTTGTAGTTTGTAGTTATTTAGGTCGAAAAGTATTATTTATTGCAATGGCCGTTGATATTTTGAATTGTCAATGGTTAAAGGTTATATGGCAATTGATGGCTTAGGTTGGAAGTACCTTATAGTGCAATGGCCCTTAAATTGTTTGACATTTTTTACTACAGCAATCATTTATTAGATGGTTGAATCAGATACCTCGTTCCTCGGTATGACAAAGTCAATGTGTGAATTCTTACAGTCAGTATTTGAGTTGGAGAATTAATAAATGAACCAAAGCACAGGCCCATAACCTTTGCCATTTTTCATTTTACATTTTACATTTTCCATATTACAACCTTATCCCTCCTCTTTTTTTAATTTTGAATTTTGACTTTTGACTTGCTCCCGGCTCCATTTCTTACACCAGCGGTAGCGATAATTCATCGTTATTCTGGAAATTTGGGATACTAAAAACCAGGTTATGAAAAAGACTTTAATTGCCTGCCTGCTCCTCTCCTTTCTTTTCTCTTTTATAACCTTAAACGAATTGCCAATTGGTGCATCGTTGCCTAAACCGGATCTGAAAATGAAGGATATTTCAGGGAAGGAAATAGCGCTGAAAGATGCTATGGGCAAAAATGGACTGTTAGTAATGTTCAGCTGCAATACCTGTCCATATGTGATCAGGAACCAGCAACGTACAAAGGAAATTTGCCAATATGCCCTGGATCATGGCATTGGTGTGGTACTGGTGAACTCAAACGCGGCTCAGCGTGATGAAGATGATTCATTTGAGGCTATGAAAGCTTACGCTAAAGAACAGGGGTATAAATGGAATTACCTTGTTGACGAAGGTTCAGTAGTTGCAGATGCATTTGATGCCAGGCGCACACCGGAAAGTTTTCTTTTTAATAAGGAATCCAAGCTGGTTTATCACGGTGCTACTGATGACAATCCTACTGACCCCGGTAATGTAAAAAGGCAACATTTGAAAGAAGCTATGGATGAGATGTTGTCTGGTAAAGAAGTAACAGTGAAGACGTCGAGATCTGTCGGATGCTCAATCAAAAGGTTGTAAAGCTGGATTTATATCATAGAGGGATTAAGTGTTTTATTGTTTTATAGAAACCCCACCAAAAAGCTCCTCAGGGAGCTTTTTTAATAGGTCGGCCAACCGGAAAAGCACTACAGGCTTGACTTTGATCAATATTTGGTTGATGTGAAAAGAATTTGTATTTCTGCCTTTCCAGGCTTTTTTAAAATATTTTTCCTCGCATATACCTGATAGCTATAAGCTTATATAGATGTATTTTTTTGTCAATTGATTTTTGGGCTTACTGGTACATTTCTTGAGCATTTGGATAGAGCATTTTATAGCTCTACCTTGCCATACTAATTATGAAGACTAGGGTAAAAAGATAGAAAAGCCGTGTAAGTTCGGTCTCTGTTGAAAACAAGTTTCATCTTTTACATTTCCCTTTTCTTTTACTGTTTTTGATTCACTGCATTGGCTGATTATGCAGGCAGGATATCTCAGTTATAGATCAAAAGCTGAGCAGTGAATAAGTATATCGTCCCTATTGATGAGTTGTTATCCATAATAGTTCTTAAGAACAACCCTTGAATCCAGTCGTATTCTAATTATTTATTTAAAAAGAAAAACCATGAAAAAACCGACCGTCCTACGATTATGGGCCGTACTATGCACAGTAGTTATTTTTAGTGCTTGTCAGAAAGAGACAAGTCAACGTTCAGAGCCCGTATCCAATGAAACAATTAATCAGTACTCCGGACCTAAAATGGGTGGCGCTATTCCTGATGATCCCCAAAAAATTGCCAAGGTTCCAACCATCATGTCACAGGAGTTTTTATCCAATACGCAAAAATACATGACGACTCCAGACATGCTGAGTGCCAGGGGAAAGCCTGTCAAATCAGGAACTGATGCCACTCCTCCTTCCGTAAGTATTACTTCACCTACCAATGGATCAACTGTTTCAGGAACTGTAACCATACAGGTAAGCGCCACAGATAATGTAGCTGTAGCATCCGTAAGCTTAAGCGTGGATGGAACTGTAATTGGTACATCCAATACAGCACCCTATTCATTTTCCTGGACAGCCAGTAGTGGAAGCCATACAATAATAGCTACTGCGAAAGATGCTGCAGGCAATAGTGCGTCCAACAGTATTTCTGTTTCTCAAAATGTGGTAACAGCTGATGTTACTGCACCAACGGTTTCAATTACATCTCCTGCAAGTGGATCTACGGTTTCCGGTACGGTAAGTGTGGGTGTAAGCGCATCAGATAATGTGGGCGTAAAATCTGTTACTTTAAGTGTTGATGGAACTGTGGTTTCTACCTTAACCGCTGCACCATATAATTTTTCATGGAACAGTACAAATGTGGCCGATGGTAACCATTCAATAAGTGCCAAGGCAACTGATGCGGCGGGAAATGTAAATACTTCAACAATCACAGTTGCAAAGAATACAACGATAACAACACTGCCAAGTGGAACATTACCTTCATCAATTTCTTTGAGTATGCCTGCAGTAGGCAATCAGGGCTCAGAAGGCTGTTGTGTATCTTTTGCAGTTGGTTATGCAGCAAGGTCAAGCGAGCAATTTTATCAAACGGGTGCATCATCTTTTAGTTTAGCTACCAATACATTTAGTCCTGAGTTTTTATATAATCAAACAAAATTTGACGCAAGCTGCACTTCTGGTTCTTCCCTATTGACTGCAATGGACTTTTTAAAATACGTTGGTATTTGCACATGGCAAACTATGCCTTACACAAGTAGCAATGGATGTTCTTTACTTCCCACTTCAACCCAAAATACTGAGGCAGCAAAGTATAAAATTACTTCCTATTCAAGTATTTATACAACAGATATTACAGCTATTAAAACAATGTTAGCATCCAAACACCCTTTGGTAATAAGCTTTTCGACTGACCAAAACTTTTATAATGCCGGGCCAGGATTTATTTGGAAAAGTTATTCATCAACCAGTGGACCTTCACATGCGGTAGCTATATGCGGATATGATGATGCCAAACATGCAGTAAAGATTATCAATTCATGGGGAACTTCCTGGGGAGATAGTGGATATTCCTGGATTGATTATGATTTTCTTCCACAGTTGAATCCAAACGTTTATGTAATGAAATTATAGGTTATAATTAAAGCTATCATTATTGTAAAGAAAAGGATGCCCTGATTAGAGCATCCTTATTTTCTTACCTAATAACAACAACAATTATTTGTTATTTAGCAATTTTCCAGTTACCATTTTGTTATTCACCTTCATTATATAGATCAGGTTTGTTCTCTGCGAAACCGGAACTTTATAATCTATATTTTGATCATGGCCTGCTTGAATATGGCCTTGGAAAAGCGTACTTACTTTTTGTCCCAAAACATTATATAATTCCAGGCTGGCATTACCAGAAGTCTGGGATTGAATGACAAATCGTAATTGATCCGTAAATGGATTAGGATAAGTAGTTACATTAAGCCCTTCTATACTAGCATTTTGCTGAGTGATTTTCCTTGCAGAAACCGTTAAGTTGGTACTTGGACAAGTTCCAGATGGAGCTGGAGTATTATCTGCGCAACCACTGCTGATATCAACAGTTAACTGACCAGAACTTGAACTTATAGGCGTAGAAGAATTACCTATATACATACTGAAAGAATACAAGGCATTTGCAGAAGGTGCATTAGATCCAATAATGGACTTGGTATCATACTTAACTGAAATCACATATGATTTACCATTTACAGCATTGAATGTTAAAATTTCTGTTCCTGAAGTTATAGAGCTCAATGTTACTGGAACACTTTGGCAATTATCAACAAAAACACGCAAATTATTATCATTCAAAGGAGCAAAAGCCCTAAGTTTATTGGACGGCGTCCAGCTTTGCCTAACCTGAATGGTTACAGATCCCGTTGCACCAGTATGCATATATGTGCCATAATAGAAGAATACACCTGGTATAGCATTTCCAATCTTAGATCCGGAAACTGTTGCACAAACCTTTTGTAATTGGAAAGCACTAGTATTGCCACCGAGATAATTACAACATGTTGTTTGTGTTGGGAAAATATGAGCACATGCTGTAGCAGCACCTACAGTAATTGAAGCAGATTTAGTACATGCATGGTCATTAGCATCCCTGATATCAACTGTATGAGAACCAGCTGACAAGCTACCAAACACTTTAGGTGAAGTTGCAGAAGCATAACCACCACCATCAATTTGAGCTTCATAGCTGCCAGAACCACCGCCAA
>JAEZLJ010000052.1 GCA_023415275.1 Bacteroidota bacterium | reverse complement strand
GAGCACCTATCTTAAGCAGCCATTCAGGCGCAGGCAGACCAATTTTTTTATTTAAAGTATTTCGCAAGGTTTTCATGAAAAGTTCATTATTTACAGGATTTGGAGAAGAACAATTGAATATACCATTTAAATTTTCATGCTCCATCAAATAGAGGATAATTTGATAGACATCTTCAATATGAATCCAACTGAACATTTGAGTTCCTTTTCCCTGTTTTCCTCCAAAGCCAATTTGAGTTAGTCTTTTCAAGGGCTGCATCGCTCCTCCGTCCTTTCCTAAAACGATCGCCATACGTAAAGCAACTTGCCTGGTAGTGGGAAGTTTAAAATCAAAAAAGGTTTTCTCCCAATGCTTGGCTACATTAACCGAAAAGCCTGTTCCTACTTCCCCATCACTTTCTGTCATTGGCCTGTCCTCTGCATGTCGATAAATAGTAGCGGTACTTGAGTTAATCCAAAGTTTAGGAGGATAGGTGCATTGAAGAATTGCTTCTCCGATTGTTTTTGTAGTTTCAATTCTTGATGCTAAGATTTCCCTTTTATTTTTTTCATTGTACCTGCAGTCCACAGATTTACCTGCCAGATTTATCAGTACATCTGCATTATCCAATGCATCAATGATGGCTTTTTTATCTTTCCATGTGAGGTCGCCTTTTTTTCTGGAGATAATGATTACTTCATAACCTTTATCCCTGAACCTTGAAGCAAGAAATGATCCGAGGAAACCAGTTCCTCCCGCAAGAACTATTTTTTTCATGGGTTTATGATTGAGTAGCTGCTTCCCTGGAATTATTATTTGCTAAATGTTTTTGTTTTGAAACTCTTTTACCTCTGAAGAAAAGGAAAAGATTTAAGAATAACATGATGCCTAAATAGATGCTAAATCCTCCCACTTTGGAACTTAAAACTTCAATCATTTCCTGTATGCCTGTAAGTGCATTGTATATTCTTAGGATATAAAGTGCAAAGCCTATATTCACTAAATAAAAGCCTACTTTAAAAAGTGAGTTGGTTGCCTTCGCTATATCCTCACGCCCGAAGAAAATATCACGCATGAAAATAAGGCCATTTTTGAACAGATTATGCGCAACAATCCATGTTAATATCAAAGCAATAGGTAAGTAGATAAAATAGGCAAGAATAATATAAGAGTTGTTCATGATTATATTGATTTATGTGTGAAGGAAATTGATTTAGATTTTGAAAGAATGTATATAACAAGCATATTGAAATAATGAATAATTGCAAGAATAAAAATCAATAAGCCTATATTGGTAGCAAGTGTAGAGTATAGCATTTCCAGGTGAATTATCTTATCCCATTGCCTCAACTTTAAAAAGGAGTAGCCAATATTGAATAAGTAATAAGCAATTAGCAAGAGCTTATTGATGTGATCTGCCAGTATAATATTTCCCTTAAACAGAGTGAGGATAAAAATCCTTCCGTTTGAATAAAAGTATCTGCCAACATAAACAATAATGAGGATGATTAGAGTTAAAAAAATAATATAGGCATAAACATTATAGTTCATTTTATGCGAACATTTTCAACAGCTTAAATAGCATGGCGCCACCGGGTGTTAAAAAAACTTTATCAGCAAGGGCCCCGAGTTGCTGGGTGAATACATTAAGTTCTTTTATCTGTTTGGCAAACTCCTTTTCCTCATCTGTCTTCGCTTTCTCACTATTCTCTGATATATCTTTCAGAAGATCGAGTACAGGGTTTAATTCCCGCTGCTTGCGTACATTGCCGATCTTTAGAGCCCACTTCCAAACATCTTTTTCAGCAATGAAATATTCTTTACGTTCTCCTGCTACTGACTTCTTATAAACAATACCCCAATCAAGCAATTGGCGGATACTCATATTGGCATTTCCTCTTGAAATTTTAAGTTCCTCCATGATTTCATCTGTGGTAAGGGGCTTAGGTGATACAAGTAGCAGTGCCTGTACCTGAGCGATTGATTTATTAACTCCCCATTGGCTACCCAATGTGCCCCAGGTTTCAATGAATTTTTCTTTGCTTTCTGCGTATTTCATAAGTCAAAGTTAATAACATTTCTGAACTTTCAATAAATAATGAAAATTAATTGTTGAACAACTTTCCTTTAAACTGATCAGATTAAGTTTAATTCAAAAAATTACTTAGATAATGATGGTAAAAGAATTAGGAAAGCAATTGGTGCGGGCATTAGGCTATTGATCACCAGCATGATGCGGGTTGGCCATAACGCAATGCCAATTTCTATTGGTCAATGATGGTCATGATCTTTTATCTCACCAGGAAGAGTAAAATAGTATGGGAAAAAAAGACAAATAATTCTGGTTACATCTGCATGCTAAAATATTCTATAAGATTAAAGGCTAATTAATATTGGCCGACGCATTCAGCTTCATTAGATGCCAAGTCACAAGTAACAGTTCATTTATTGGCATCAAGGAATTTTTCTTACTACTCATATTCAATTGCCTGATAGGTATCAGATAGGGATATAATGACCATCATTGATTGAATTAAGATAGATGGCTAGTTTTAAGATAGTAACTATTTCAGCAAATGAAACTTCATAATCTTAAATATTAAACTATGAAAGGTTTTAAAACTAATATTGAAAAAGACACCTTGGAAAATAAGAATTTCCGGAAAGTAGTCTATACAGGCAAGCACCTTCAACTTGTATTAATGAGCCTGAAAGCGGGTGAAGAAATAGGAGAAGAAACGCATAACGATGCCGACCAGTTCTTCCGTGTGGAGAAAGGAAAGGGTAAATGTTTTGTGGATGGACATGAATACAGATTGCATGAAGGGGATGTGCTGTTGGTCCCTGCCGGTGCAAAGCATAATATGATCAATACAGGTAACACAGAAGATTTAAAGCTATACACCTTGTATGGTCCTCCGCAACATAAAGATGGAATTGTGCGCGCTACCAAAGAAGAAGCAGAAAAGAAGGAAGAACAGTTTGACGGTAAAACAACAGAGACGGGTAAGGCCATACCAGTACTTTGATAGTATAAACCTGGCAGGGGCGTATATCTTCCTGAAAGCCTTACCTATACCTGCCAGCGCTGGCAAGTCTTTGGCTGTTAATTGGCAAGGTGCCTGTTTCTATTAATACAAAGGGTAACCACGTAAAAAAAAAGGCCGGGTGAAGCGCCGGCCTTTCACCGTAAACAGCTTTCCTTCTCTATAAATCTCTACTTAAATCAATTGGGGCCAATTTTAATTCACTATTACTTTAAATGCGCCCTTAACATCCAGGCCATCTTTTCATGGGTTTCCATCAGGCCTGTTATAAAATCACTGGTACCGGCATCTTTCCATTCTTCAGCAAAGCGGTCTATATTTTCACGTAGATGAATGATGATCGTCTCGTGATCGCCAAGCAGGGATTTCATGAAACCGGCACTGTCATTTTTGGCCCTTGATTCTTCGCTCAAATGCGTTTCAGCCAGGAATCCTGCCAGCGTGGCTTCTGCATAGTGGCCAATGGTGCGGATGCGTTCAGCAATATCGTCAATGATGCCTTCCAGTTGCTTGTATTGCTCTTCAAAGAAACGGTGGATGGTCAGAAAATCAGGCCCTTCTACATTCCAATGCGACTTCCTGGTTTTGATATACAACACATGCTCATCTGCCAGTAAAATGTTCAATGATTTAGCTATTTCCGCAGTATTTGCCGGCTTAATGCCAATTTCGGTTTTCATGATCTGATAGTTTATGTTTAAAGAATTAGTAAATAAAATGATGGCCCTGGTTCCCTGGTTGCTTTCACTGCTACTGTGTTTTGTTTTCCGGCTCATTTTTGATGAACACAAGGGCACCGGAAGGACATCTGGCAATTTGCTGTTCCAGTTTTTCTGCTGATGCACCACCGGGATCGATCCATTTCCGTAAGCTTGGTTTAAAGACCTGTGGCATTTGCGTCCAGCACCGGGTGGAATGCTGGCAGAACTCCGGCTTCCATAAAACAGTCACCTCTTCATTGGCATATTTAATGGTTTTGGCATCCCCTTCCCTGTAAACAAAGACCCTTACTTTTAGTTCACCCTGCAGAATTTTGGAAATGGGACAGGCCTTTGCTATGTCCAGTAACTGCATTTTTTGTTCATCACTAACAGGACTTATAAACAAAATATCACAATCGATGATGGTAGTTGTTATGTCTTCTTTAGTTTCCTGGTACAGGTTGGCGTTAACGGCTACCTGGTCAATGGTCCAGCCTTTCCGGTCAATATACATGCGCAGCGTGATCAGTTTACAGGAAGCCAGGGAAGAAAGCAGGAGTGTGAAGGGGTCCGGGCCGGTATCCTTACCGCCAATAGCTGTTGGCTCATCGGCAACAAACTTTCCATTCCTCCATTCAATGGTGCATTGGTATTTGCTATTGCCAATAATACCATGAACAGGCTTTTCTAATTTGTATTTCATAGTAATAGTGCTGGTCCTGTTTGTTTGATAAAAAGATGAGTAGTCCGGGAATAAATAACCGCTTTATTCTTGTTGAGATCAGTAAAGGATAGGCTACAATATGGTTGAACATTGCCTGGCTTTTTGCTGGACTGATTGCTACAAGTGGTATCATTATTACGGTTTGGTGATGGCAGGAAGAAAACCTTGAAGAGTAGGGACCGTGCTTCTTAAAGTTATGCTTATTATTCCATTTCACAGTTACCCATGGGGGTTAGGGTAATGAACCGGGTAGGTTGAAAGTTATAGGGAGGAAGGAAAAATTATCCATGCGCAACGATCAGGAGCTTAATTTTCAGGGGAGGCATAGGATAGTTTTAACCGGTGTCTCGGTGCTGGCATGAGGATAGTTCCTTCACCCTTATCAACTTATCAGCCTATCAACCTTGTACCGCACGGAAGCATTGTCCAGCTTAAGTCTTTATGCTTTTTAGTTTTTCATTTTGCCTGGCTCCCCCTGGCATATCTGTCCGAAAAGTATTATCTTCAAAAGAACGAAAACTGACCCCTATGCCAATTTATATGGATGTGCACAATGTGCCCGGTGTAAAGGCCGGGGATGTAGCAGGGGCTCATGCCAAAGACCTGCTGCACCAGGACGATTACGGTTGTAAATGCATGACTTATTGGGTGGATGAACGGCGGGAGACCATCTTCTGCCTGATAGAAGCCCCCGACAAGGATGCCGTGAAGGAAATGCACCGCAAGGCCCACGGGCTGGTGCCCAACAAGATCATTGAGGTCAGCAGCTCGGTAGTGCAATCCTTCCTGGGCAGGATCTACGACCCCGAAGAAGCAGAAGTGAACAACGAAGGGCTGAAGGTCTTCAGCGATCCATCCTTCAGGGTGCTGCTCCTCACCAATACCACCGACCCGGTGCTGCTGCGTCACCAGTTAGGTACAGATGTGGCCAATGAAATGCTGGCCCGCCACAACCAGATCATCAGGAAGCTGATGGGGGACTATGGCGGCAGCGAAGTGGAACACGGGGGCAATGGTTTTATCATCTCCTTTACTTCGGCTGCCAAGGCTGTGGCTTGCGCACTGGCCCTGCAACATGAACTGCACGGCCTGGAAAGCCTGGGCATTAAGATGAGCATCAGTGCTGGTGAACCCATAGAGAAAAGCAATAAGCTCTTTGGCGATGCCATCCAGAAAGCGCAATGCATGTGCGCCGTGGGCAAATACCTGCAGGTGGCCCTGGCCTCCTCCGTGAAAGAAATGGTGGCCAAGGATTACAATTCCAATGGGGGTATTGGATTTTTTAGCCTGGCGCCGCAGGATGAACAGCTACTGGAGCAGATATTCGACCGGCTGGAAGCCCACTGGCAGGACCCTGATTTTGACATGGAGGATTACTGCCACGAGATGGCCATGAGTAAATCGCAGCTCTACCGAAAGACGGTGGCGCTTACAGGGCTTTCGCCCAACCTGCTGCTGAAAGAGTTCAGGCTGGAGAAGGCCAAGCAACTGATGAAGAAACAACACTACAACGTCTCGCAGATCACCTTCGATTCGGGCTTCAGCAGCCCTTCCTATTTTACCAAATGCTTCAAGAAGAAATATGGGTTGCTGCCTATGAGTTATATGGGGATGCTGGGGTGAGGGTTATGTAATATTTAATATTGAAGATTTAATATTGGGGGTTGTTTTGGTGGTAGATTCTTTTCGTTATTTACCCTTCTTTTTGAGTATGCAAGATTTAGTATTGGGTTGGCTTAATGTAAAGGGTTGACAAGTTAACTAATTGGCCAGTTGACGAGGAGCTTAATTATTAAAATTTTCATTCACTTTTACATTTATTGTGCCTTCGGCGAGTCACTTTTTGCTTGCTCAAAAAGTAACCAAAAAGAGCAGGCAAACACCATCGCTCCGCGGGTTTTGCCAGGCCAGCGCACAACAACCATAACAACTGTTTGCTTGATGCATTTTGAATACAATCATTTCTTGAGCGTGTTTACTTCACTACAAATAGTTACAGTCTGTATATCAATCACGTGCTATGCGCAGATACTGCAGGCGCTGAATTGCCGACGTCTCGCTTCGATTAATATACGGTATTGTAATCGAATTCCGGCAATGAGGCGCTGGACCAGTCTTTAATTCGAAGTGTTTTTGCGATACGTGAAGTTGAAGCAGTTTACATCAGGCAGGCGGCCTTCGATTTACAGTTTTTTACTTTTTAATTTTGACTTTTGACTTGCTCTCAAAGGGATTGCCACGGCGCTCAACGCACCAAGCCAGGCTGCGCCTCGCAATGACTCATGGTATTAGATTGTTTGTTCTGCCTTTCCCTCACCTGAAAATTGATCGTTGAGTATTGAAAATTGAACATTATCTACCATCAACCCGGGATATGTCTGTTATCGAAAAGCTTCTACGTCCTAAACATTCGACATTAAATATTCCTTGTTTGACATTCGACATGCTGCTGTTGACTCCCGACTCCCGACTCATGACTCCCGACTAAATTTTACCATTTGTTGAACGATTTGTACCATCCGCCTTACCATTCATTGAACGATTTGTTACAGGGTATGGCCTGTTGGTGAAGCTACCTTTATGCTTCAACACTCAACCACATTAATTATGAAACGAATGACCAAACAATGCGCAATAATTGTCGCCCTGCTGCTACTGGGCGGCTACAGCGCCATGTGCCAGAACGACAACCGCGGCGATGTAAAAATGACTACAGAACCTGTACTGAAGACCTACCTGATAGAAAGGGAGATCCCTGATGCAGGCAAGCTAACCCCCGCCCAATTGAAAACCATTTCTCAAACCTCCTGCTCAGTACTCAAGGAAATGGGTCCACGCATTCAATGGGTGCAGAGCTACGTCACAGGCAATAAGATCTACTGCGTTTACAAGGCTGAAAATGCGGAACTGATCAAGGAACATGCTAAAAAAGGTGGCTTCCCGGCCAATAACATCATCGAGGTCGGCTCGGTGATCAGTCCTGCTACGGCGCAATGATGAGACCTGCTCCCACGGGAACCATTGATTCATTGCCCTGCATTTTATTCCTTCATCATTAAACAGATATAAAATGAAAAATTTGACTAACAGCGCCTGGCGCTGTAACCAGCCAGCTATTGCCCTATACCAAACCATTAAGGGTATATTCCAACATCCTGTGTCACTCTCTGCTATCCTGCTGCTTTGCCTGACGCTGGAAGCCTGCCAGAAAGAAGGCATCAAAGAAAACACGAACACAGAGGCCGTGCAGGCCATCCAGGGTAAAGAAGGCAGAAGCGAGGTAATAAACTATTATAGCGGCCTGTCATGGCAGACCACTATGGAACTGCAACAGGCACGTGCCGCCACGGCTAAATACCGCAACATTGATAATGCCATCAAAGACGGGTATGTAGATATTGCCGTGGACGTGGAGCATATGGGTCACCATTATATGAACACCAACCTGGTTGACGGCACCTTCGACATCAGGCACCCAGAGATACTGGTGTACAATAGGGACGAGAACGGCAAGCAGGTGCTGGTGGCTGTGGAATACGCAGTGCCACTGACCGATCCCATGCCGGAAGGATTTACGGGTTCGCAGGATGTGTGGAACGGCACTTCAGGCTTCCCGCTCTGGTTATTACATGCCTGGGTATGGGCCTATAACCCTGATGGAGTGTTCAACTGGACCAATGAATCTGTGGAGCTGCATTGAAAGCAAACCATAGTTCCAATTAGTTTCTCATTTCAGCCTTACCTGTCCCGGCAATTGCCGGGGCAGGCTTTTTTATGCCTGTTGATACTGGGTGGCAATGGGAACACCCTTCACCAGGGTTTGATAGACCACGCAATATCTTTCAGTGAGTTTGGAGAGGCTGGCCATTTGTTCTTCCGTGGCATTGGAGCGGAGCTGGAAGGAAAGCCGGATGGCCTGGAAACCTACAGGGGATTCTTTGGAAACACCCAGCGTGCCTTTGAAGTCCAGGTCGCCTTCTGCTGACACAGTGCCGTCGGTGATGTCCACGCCAATGGCCGTGGCCACGGCCTTAAGGGTCACGCCTGCGCAGGCCACCAGTGCCTGCAGCAGCATATCTCCGGAGCAAAGTTCAAGGCCCGTGCCGCCCGTGGCAGGGTGCAAGCCGGCTTCACTGAAAGCCCTGCCGGTTTCCACGCTGCAGGAAATGCCCTCACCTACATTCCCATGTGCTTTCAGGGTGATGATGGCGCTTTGCGGTTGCTCGCGGTATTTGTCCTTTAAAGGAGCTTGCAGGTCTTTAAGTTGATTGGCATTCATTGGCTTAAAATACAAAAAATGCCCGTCATATACCTCGTAATCAAACTTGCTTTTAGCAAAGCTGGTAATGGATAGCAACCGTTCTTGTAGTAAAGCTTGCCCGGCAGGGATTGTGGAGTATTTTTATGGATCAGTGAACAAAAAAGAACTCCATAACGTTTTCTAAAAGAAATTTGCTGCCGGAACAATGAAGGCCTACACTGGTAATATAATGCATGTATGAAACCAAAACGACTCGCACTTAGTGATATTGCCAGGCAATTGAACATCTCCACTACTACCATCTCTTTTATCATCAATGGAAAGGCTGAAGAGAAAAGGATCAGCCCTGAGCTGAAGGAAAAAGTATTGAAGAAGATCAAGGAGCTGGGCTATGTGCCCAACCAGCTGGCCAAGAGCCTGCGCACGGGAAAGACAAACATCATAGGGTTGGTGGTGGAAGACATTTCCAATAGTTTCTTTGCCCGCGTAGCGCATATGATAGAAGAGGAGGTGAACAAAAGAGGCTATAAGATCATTTATTGCAGCTCGGAGAACAGTGTAGATAAGATGACGGAGGTGATCAATATGTTCCGCGAAAGCCAGGTGGATGGATTCATTATCACTCCCACCGAGGGATCCGAAAAAGAAGTGAGCAGACTGATGAAGGATAAGGCGCACCTGATCTTGTTTGACCGCTACTTCCCGGGGCTGGATACCAATTACGTAGTGCTGGACAATACCTACGGTAGCTATATAGGTGTGAAGCATTTGGTAGAAAGAGGGTATAAGAAGGTCGGGTTGGTGACAACTGATTCTGACCAGTCACAAATGGTGGACCGGTATAACGGTTATGTAAAAGCGATAAAGGAGGCTGGCCTGAAAACCTATGTAAAGCGCATATCCTATTTTGATGAACCGGCCGTGGCCATAAAAAAGATAGAAGCCTTCCTGAATAAAAAGGACAAGCCCGATGCAGTTTTCTTTGCCACCAACTACCTGGGCATTTATGGCCTGGAAGCCATCACTCAACTCCAATTAAAGATCCCTGCCGATATTGGCGTGGTCACTTTTGATGACCATGACCTGTTCCGTTTATTTAGCCCATCCATTACCGTTATAGCGCAGCCGATCGCTGATATGTCGAAGGCGATGATCAATGTTTTGCTGGATGAAATAGCTACCCATTCCAGTCCTGCTCACCCACGTCAGCTGGTGTTGCGTCCATCTCTTGTGATAAGGAATTCTACGAAGTAGGGTTGTTAAAGAAGTTTAAAAATAAATTTGCTAAATCGATTTAGTATCTTATTTTTAAAACTTAAACTCTTGCTGCATGAAAAAAATTCAACTCTTATCCCCTAAGACCTGGCGTCTTAATGGAAGACATTCCCCCCACTTATTTAAAGAAATAAAAACCTGATCCTTTTGTAAAGGAATTACTGCTTCTGTTTTGATTTAATTGTATACCCCAGGGTATCATTTTAAAAAAAGGAATAATGATCCTAAGGGGCATACTATGCTTATTTCATTTTAAAAAATCTTGTTGAAGGTTAAAAATTAAAGTATGATCACACGAAAGTTGCTATATAATACAGGCACACTTCTACTAGTCTTACTGCTTCATTCAGGCACTGCGCTTTTTGCGCAAAATGGTTCCGGCCAGATCAAAATAACCGGTATCATCCGCAATAAATTGAACGAGGTCATGAAAGGTGCCACGGTGCAAAACCTTAATACCAATCAATCTGTACTGACAGGTGCCAACGGGCAGTATGTGATTGCTGCCAGCAAAGGCGATTCACTGGTAGCTTCCTTTGTAGGCTACACACCATTCCGCTGGATGTTCACCGACCGTATTGAATATGATATTACACTGGAGACAGTGACTGGTAGCCTGAACGAAGTGGTGGTGGTGGGTTATGGTCGTCAAAGAAAGATCAGCCAGATCGGTTCGCAGGCAATATTGAATACACAGGATCTGAAACAGCCCATTGCCAATGTGGGCGCAGGCCTCTCAGGCCGCCTGGCAGGACTGGTGTCTGTGCAGCGTACGGGTGAGCCGGGTCATGATGATGCCGACATCTGGATACGTGGTATTGCCACCATGAACAATTCCAGGCCGCTGATATTAGTAGACGGTATTGAAAGGTCACTGAGTAACCTGAACTACGAAGACATTGCTTCCTTAAGTATATTGAAGGATGCCTCTGCCACTGCGGTATATGGTGTAAGAGGTGCCAACGGCGTGGTGCTCATCACCACTAAAAGAGGTAAGCCGGGCAAGCCGGAGTTCTCCTTTGATTACATGCAATCCATGACCACATTTACCAGGATGCCTAAGATGGCAGATGGTAAGACCTATATGGAAATGGCCAATGAGGCACTGGTTACAAGAGGTGACGCACCGAAATACACAGATGAATACATCTCCAACACACTGGCAGGTAATGATCCTTATCTCTATCCCAACGTGAACTGGATCGACGAGGTGTTCAAAAACCGCGGTTCCAACAGGAAGGCTACCCTGAATATAAATGGTGGTGCACCTTCTTCATTTTATTATGTATCACTGGGCTACTACGATGAGAAGGGTTTCATCAAATCGGATCCATACGAACCTTACCACAGCGGTATTGGTTTCTCGCGTTTCAACTTTACCAGTAACCTGACCCTGAAGGTGACAGGAACCACCTCGCTGGAGATGGGGTTGCAGGGCTTTTATAGTAATGGTCATTATCCAGGCGTGAACAATGGCAATAATCCTGGTGACGCTGGGCAGGTGAACCAGATATTTCAATCGGTAATGGATATGCCACCGGTGGAACTGCCACTGACCTACCCTGGTGATACTACTTCAGGCCGTAATCCGAATGGAGGTTTCAGAAATCCCTTTGATGCGGCCACCAAGTCGGGTTATGCCAACCAATACAAGACACAATTGTACACCAACCTGCGGTTGCGCCAGCAATTGGGGATGCTGCTCCGTGGTCTTTCCTTTACCACCATGGTGGCCTTTGATAACTACAGTGAGCTGGGTATCAATCATGGTAAAAGGGTGAATGCCTACATCGCCAATGGCCGTAATCCTGACGGGTCGTTGAACCTGCAGCTGACCTATCCAGGCTCTAACTCTTTGGGCTATGACAGGTACAATGGTGGCAACAGGCGCTTCTACACCGAGTCCGCGCTGAACTATGATTCTTCTTTCGGCAAGCACCGTGTGAGCGGCTTGTTATTATACAATCAAAGTGAATTTGTAAATGCCTTTGCCGGCGACTTCACCGGTTCCATTCCATTCCGTACACGCGGATTGGCGGGCAGGGCCACTTATTCCTTCAACGACAAATACTTTGCTGAATACAATTTCGGCTATAACGGCTCTGAGAACTTTGCGCCTTCCAAGCGATATGGCTTCTTCCCTTCCTTTGGATTGGGATGGGTGGCTTCGAATGAAAAGTTCTTCGAACCTGTAAAGAACGTGGTGAGCTTCCTGAAGTTCCGCTTCTCTTCAGGTTTAGTGGGTAGCAGTGACCTGGGTAGTTACCGCTTTGTGTACCTGGACCAGGTGAATACCAATGCTGATGGCTATACTTTCGGCACCAACAGGAGTGGCAACAATGGTTACCAGATCAGCAGCTATGGCGTTGACCTTACCTGGGAAACCTCACACAAGACCAATATAGGTATGGAGATGGGGCTTTTCAATGCAGCAACGCTGCAGGTGGACCTGTTTAAGGAACACCGGACAGGGATCTTCCTGCAAAGGGGTACGGTACCTGAATTTGTGGGCCTGACCTCTGCCCCTTATGGCAACCTGGGTGTTGTGGATAATGCCGGTGTGGACGTGTCGCTGCAACAAAACCACGTGCCAATAGCCAGGAATCTTTTCCTGAGCCTGCAGGGCAACTTTACCTATGCCCGCAATAAAGTGATCACCAATGACCAGCCCGACCAGAAGTATCCATGGCTGAACAGGACCGGGCAGAATGTACTGGCCAGGTTTGGCTATGTGGCGCAAGGACTGTTCAAGGACTCGTCAGAGATCCTGAATTCGGCGCAACAAACCTTTGGTGAAGTGAGACCAGGTGATATCAAATACAAGGACCTGAATGGTGATGGCGTGATCGATGCGTATGACCAGACAGTGATCGGCAATGGTGATGTGCCTAATATCTTATATGGCTTCGGCTTTGACCTGTCTTATAAAAATGTGAGCCTGGGAGCTTTCTTCCAGGGACAGTCAGAGGCCAGCATCCTGCTGCGCGGCAACAGCATCCAGCCTTTCTCAGGCGATGGTGGCGAGGGCAATGCCTATAGCATCATTACTGACAGGTGGACACCTGAAAACCCGAATCAAAATGCCTTCTACCCCCGCCTGGCTTTTGGCGGTCCTAAGAATAATAACAATAACCAGGTAAGTACCTGGTGGCAGAAAGATGCCAGCTTCCTGAAGTTGAGGACCGTGAAGGCGGCCTACACTTTCCCTAAAGAGACCTTCAGCAAATGGGGTATCAGGGGAGCATACATCTATTTCCTGGGCGAGAATGTGCTGACCTTCAGCAAATTCAAACTATGGGATGTGGAGCTGAACACCTCTAACGGTGTTAGGTATCCGCAGGTGGCTGCCTATTCAATGGGTGTTCATTTTGATTTTTAAAATTCACTAATTCAGACAACATGAAACGTATATTATATATAGGATCTGCTATCCTTTTATTGGGAACTACATGGTCCTGCAAGAAGGGTTACCTGGACCAGGTGCCGCAGGACCGTACTACTATAGAGCAGGTGTTTGCTCATAAAAACACCGTTGACAAGTTTTTGGCAAATGTTTATTCCTATGTAAGGGATGAATCAGACCAGCGTTTTATTGGCGGCACGCATGAAGGCGGTCCATGGACAGGTGCTTCGGATGAAGCAGAATATGACTGGAGCTTTGTGGGCAGCAATTTTATGAACGTGGGCTCCTGGGGACCTACCACGGGCTTTGTGAATGATTTCTGGTCCAATTACTATACAGCCATCCGTTCCTCTACCTATTTCATGGCCCATGTAGGGGAGTGCAAGGAAATTACCGAGCAGGCCAATGGACAGCAATTGCTGGCAAGATATATTGCAGAAGCCAGGGCGCTCAGGGCTTATTATTATTACAACCTGGTGAAGATCTTTGGACCTGTGGTGATCATTGGCGATGATGCCATTGCTCCTGATGCCTCATTGCCTGATGTGCAACTGGCCAGGGCTCCATTTGATTCCTGCGTGGCCTATATCACTTCAGAATTTGATAAGGCAGCTACTGACCTGCCGGATGTTCCTGCTAACCCCAGCGTGGATGCGGGCAGGATGACCAGGTCGGTAGTGATGGCCTATAAAGCAGAACTGTTGTTGCTGGCAGCCAGTGATCTTTTCAATGGCAACCCTGATTATGCTTCCATGAAGAATCCCAATGGCACCCAATTAATCAGCCAGCAAAAGGATCCTTCCAAATGGGCTACTGCCGCTGCTGCTGCAAAAGCCTTTATAGATAAGTATGTGCCCAATACATTTGACCTGTATAAGGTAAGGGATGCCTCAGGCAATATTGATCCTTACCTGTCCTGTCGTGACGTGATGCTCAATGATTGGAACAAGGAGTGGATATTCGCCATCGTAGGCTCTTCGGCATCCACAAGGCAATACGAGGTAACTCCATACCATTCCGGAAAAGATGGAGCCATCCGTGGCAGTGGTGGTCTGGGTGCTACGCAGGAAATGGTCGATGCCTATTTCATGGCCAATGGTCTGCCTATTGATGATCCCAACTCGGGCTATTCGGAAGATGGTTTTTCAACTGCTGCCGGAAAATATACGCGCAGCGGTACTTATAATATGTATGTGAACAGGGAGCCACGCTTTTATGTAGGCATCACCTACAGTGGCAGCGTGTGGCTGAATACTTCTACCAGCTCCGGTACGGTGATCACCGAAACCTATTACAATGGAAATTCGGGTAAGCGTGTGGGTGGTAATGACTATTCTCCTACGGGCTACATCGTGCGCAAGAACGCGCCTATAGGCGACTGGCGAGTAGGCAACAGGGCATGGTTGTTATTAAGGCTGGCTAATATTTACCTTGATTATGCCGAGGCTTTGAATGAATCTGCTCCAGGCAATCCTGATATTGCCAAATACGTGAACCTGATCAGGGAAAGAGCAGGCGTTCCACCGATAGAGAATTTATCCCAGGACCTGATGCGCCAGGCGATCAGGAGGGAGAGAAGAGTGGAACTGGCGTTTGAGAATACCCGCTACTTTGATACCCGACGCTGGAAGATAGCCGAACAAACCGATGGCGGACCTATGCATGGAATGGATATCAATGCGGGTAACAGCCTGACGGATATGAGCTTCTACAAAAGAACGGTGTTTGAAAACCGTGTATTTCAAAAGAAGCACTACCTGTGGCCTATCCCGCAAAGAGAGCTGGATGTAGATAAGAACCTGGTTCAAAATACAGGCTGGTAATCTTATTGGTAATATCAAAATCATTTTGAGCGAATAAATCATTCTACATGAACATCACTTCTAAAATATTCACTGCGGCAGCCCTGCTTTTTTCAGGGGCTGCTGTCATCACTTCCTGCAATAAGCCGGACGTGATCAATTATAGCCAGGAAGGCAAGATCTATATGCCGCAGGCGGCAGGTGACATCAGCAATATGGATCTTATTTTGGCCGACACCCCACAGGTATTTGTATTTGGAGCGGCCTATGGTGGCCTGAACTATCCGGGACAGGATATAGCTGTAAAGTTTGACATCAATTCCGCAGCGATCAGTGATTACAATGCGGCACATGGCACTTCCTACGTGTTGTTGCCTGAAAGCAGCTACACCATTCCTAAGATGGATGCCACCATTAAATCAGGCGCTACCAGTTCGGACGCCATACCAGTGCGCATTACCACCAAAAACCTTGACAGGAGCCTGAAATACATTCTGCCTGTACAGATCACTTCTGTATCATCAGGATTTATTGACAGTGTGCTGAGGACCACCTTCTTCACCATTGATACCATTCAAAGACTGGAGAAGGATATTACATCGAAGGCCTCATTAACTGTAAGCTGGGATAACCCGGGCGGCGCCGATGCAGGGGAAGGCTCTAAAAAGCTGGTGGATAATAATAACAATTCCAAGTTCCTGATAGCCGGTTTTACACCAGGATTCTGGATGCAGCTGCAGTTCCCGACACCTGAAAAGATCGGAGCCTATACCGTTACCTCTGGTAATGACGCCCCCGACCGCGATGCTATAGACTGGCAATTGGTAGGCTCTAATGATGGCAATACCTGGACGGTACTGGATGAAAGGAATGGACAGGTGTTTCCCAATCGCAACCAGGTGATACGCTTTGAATTTGATAACAACACAGCCTATAAATATTACAGGTGGATCATCAATGCCAATGGCGGAAGTAATCTGTTGCAGATAAGCGAATGGCGTTTGATCACCTATCCATAAAAAATGAAGGTGTATTAAAATATTTATAACAGTAGTAGAATGGCAGTTCAAAGCGGTTTGAGTGACATTCTACTACTTCCAGCCGATGATAGACAAAGCATATATAAATGGGTTAGTAAAAGGTTTTTTCATTTTTATCTGTCTGCCGGGCCATGGTGTGTGTATGGCCCAGCAGCTTATAAAAACCCCTGAGAAAACGTCCTTCCAGACCGCAAGTCCCTGGAGACCGGAGATTGATGTGCGCTCAGATATTGCCATTATCTATGGGGCTGGAGACAAAGCGGGAATGAGCTTTGAACAAAGGGTGCAGTCCTGGAGGGATAAAGGCTATCAGACAGATTTTATGACTGGCATTGCCTGGGGGGAATATGATGATTATTTCCTGGGTAAATGGGATGGTAAGAACCACCTGGGCGACGGACAGGTGATGCAAAACGGTGATACCATCTGGCACGGTCATAACATTCCCTATGTAGTTCCGGTAGCATCTTTTATCGAGTACATGAAGACCGGCGTGGTAAAGAAAGTAATAGATGCCGGCATCACTTCCATCTTCCTGGAAGAGCCCGAGTTTTGGGCGAGGGCCGGATACAGCGAAGGTTTTAAAAATGAGTGGCAAAAATATTATGGTTTTCCCTGGAGGCCGCAACACGAATCGCCTGAAAATACCTACCTCTCCAACAAATTAAAATACCAGCTCTATTACAATGCCATTAAGGAGGTTTCTTCCTATGCCAAGGCGTATGGAAAAACCAAAGGATTGAATGTAAGGGTATATATCCCTACCCATTCACTGGTCAATTATTCCTCCTGGCATATTGTAAGCCCGGAGGCCAGCCTGGCCTCCCTGCCCGGAATTGATGGCTATATAGCACAGGTATGGACAGGCACTTCAAGAGAACCCACTTATTATGATGGTTACCGTAAGGAAAGGGTATTTGAGAATGCCTTCCTGGAATATGGGTCCATGGTTTCCATGACGGCCCCCACTAAAAGAAAATTATTCTTCCTGACGGATCCCATTGAGGACAGGGCCAAGGACTGGCAGGATTATAAGCAAAATTACCAGGCCACTTTCACTGCCAAGTTACTATATCCCATGGTGGCAGACTATGAAGTGATGCCCTGGCCCGAACGCATATACACACATCCCTACAGGATGGCCAATAGTGAAGAGAAAGTATTGATACCCCGGTATTACAGCACCCAGATGCAGGTGATGGTGAATACCCTGAACCATATGCCGGTATCGGCTAACCGCGTTTCAGGTTCAAAGGGCATTGGTGTGCTTATGGGCAACTCCCTGATGTTCCAGCGTTTTCCTACACACAACGGATTTGAAGATCCGCAGTTCTCTAATTTTTATGGACAGACCCTTCCTTTGTTGAAACTGGGCGTGCCGGTAGAAACGGTACATATGGAGAACCTGGCTTATCCTAATACATTAAAAGATATCAGGCTGTTGGTCGTAAGCTATTCCAACATGAAACCTTTATCTGCCCAGGTGCACCAATACCTGGCAGCCTGGGTTAAAAAAGGAGGAGTGCTGGTCTATTGTGGGGCAGACCAGGATCCTTACCAGTCAGTAAAAGAATGGTGGAATACAAAACCCTTTCATTACAAGGCACCCTCCGAACATTTATTCGGGTTGCTGCACATCAGGCCGGGCAGCACGGATCAGAAATTCAAAGCAGGCAAGGGAACAGTGTATGTGCTGCGCACAGATCCTAAAGAATATGTGTTGAACAAAGAAGGCAGCAAGGCTTTACTAAATGCAGTGAAGGAAGGTTATGAAAAAAATGCCAGGGCCGGTAAGTTGCAATTTAAGAACTCCTTCTTCCTGGAAAGGGGTCCCTATGATATCATTTCGGTGATGGATGAAAGTATCAGTAATGAGCCGTACTTAGTTCAGGGTCCTGTTATCGATCTTTTTGACCCTCAACTGCCCGTGCTGGAAGAAAAGAAAGTGCAACCCGGGCAACAAGCCCTTTTGTATAACCTGGGCCGCATATCACACAGAGAAAAGCCCCAGGTGCTGGCGGCTGCTTCGAGAGTATATGAAGAAAAAATAGAAGGACGGGCCTATTCATTTTTATCGAAAAGCCCCGTGCATACTACCAACAGTATGAGGATACTGCTGCCACAGGCACCTGTGGAGACGATACTTACCGATGCTGGTGGAGGCCAGGTAAAAGATGTGGTGAACAAATGGGACGAGGCCTCTCATACCTTATTCCTCGGATTTGAAAACGATCCTAAGGGAACAAGGGTGCAGATCAAATGGTAGGCAGTATAATTAAAAAATTAAAGAGTAAAGCCCTGGCTATGCCTTCAGGGGCTAATAAATTTTGCGAACCGTGAAGAAACACTTGATACTGTTAGGATTGTTGCAGGCCGGGATATTGTCTGGTAATTGTGGAAGTAAAGATCCTGTGGATTACGTCAATACATTGCAGGGCACCAACTCTAAGTTTGAATTGACAAGAGGCAATACGTATCCGACTACTGCCCTGCCTTTTGGCATGCATACCTGGACGCCCCAAACGGGTAAGAATGGAGATGGGTGGAAATACCAGTATTTCAAAAAAACCATCAGGGGTTTCCAGCAGGCGCACCAGTGCAGCTCCTGGACCAATGATTATTGTGTGTATTCCTTTATGCCTGTATCCGGCAGCCTGGTGGTCAATGAAGAACAGCGGGCTACAGGGTTCAGTCATGAGCATGAAACAGCCAAACCGAATTACTATAAGGTCACCCTTGACAATCATATTGTAACAGAAATAGCGCCTACAGAAAGAGGTGCTCACCTGCGTTTCAGTTTTCCCAAAGGGAAGTCCTATTTGGTGCTTGATGGATACACAGGTAGTAGCCAGGTGAAGATCTGGCCGGCAGAAAGAAAGATCACAGGCTATGTAACGAATAATAAGATGATCAATGGTACGCTGTTGAAGAGTTACTTCGAGATCCATTTTGATAAGCCATTCAAAAGCTATGGCACCTGGGAGAACAGGGGCAACACCATACAGGAAGGACAAAGGGAAGGTGAAGGAAAAGGAATAGGTGTTTATATAGAATTTAAAAATGGCGAGCAGGTATCAGCCAAGGTGGCCTCCTCCTATATCAGCCAGGAGCAGGCAGCTGTGACACTGGAAACAGAACTTGGAAAGTTCCGGCGGCTGGAAGACACCAGAACTGCTGCTGCTAAAGTATGGAATGAGCACCTGGGTAGAATAAAGGTGGAAGGTGGTACAGAGGAGCAAACGGCCACTTTTTATTCCTGCTTCTTCAGGGCCAGTCTTTTTTCCCGCATGTTCTATGAATATGACAAGGAAGGCAACCCATATTACTTCAGTCCTTATGATGGCAAAATACACAAGGGCTACATGTTTACCGATACAGGCTTTTGGGATACGTTCAGGGCCCAGTTTCCATTAAATGCCATCATGTACCCAACCATGCATGGCCGTTATATGCAGGCTTTGCTGGATGCGCAGGAGCAATGTGGCTGGCTGCCCTCCTGGTCATTCCCGAATGAAGCGGGCAGTATGATCGGCAACCATGCCATATCCTTGCTGGCTGATGCGTGGGCAAAAGGCATCAGAACCTTTGATCCTGAAAAAGCACTGAAGGCCTACCTGCATGAAGCTACCAACAAAGGACCCTGGGGCCCTGCCAATGGACGGGATGGATGGAAGGAATATTACCAGCTGGGTTATGTACCTTACCCTGCCTACGGCGAGGCAACAGCCAAGACGCTTGAATATGCCTATGATGATTTTTGCGGTTACCAGTTGGCAAAAGCAAGCGGCAACCATTTTTATGAGAATATATTTGCCAGGCAAATGTTCAACTACCGTAATGTATTTGATTCTTCCAGGGGTTTTATGAGAGGCCGGGATCAATCCGGCGCATGGTCACCAGGCTTTGACCCGGTGGAGTGGGGTGGCCCTTTTACAGAGGGCAATGCCTGGCATTGGGAGTGGTCTGTTTTTCATGATGTGAAAGGTTTGATCAATCTACTGGGTGGAGATGAGCGTTTCAATGCAAAGCTGGACTCAGTGTTTTCAGTGCCCAATACAGTTAAGGTGGGCACCTACGGCAGCATGATCCACGAGATGACAGAAATGGTGATGGCCAATATGGGCCAATATGCCCATGGCAACCAGCCGATCCAGCACATGATCTATTTGTACAACTACAGCAACCAGCCCTGGAAGGCTCAATACCATGTACGGGAAGTGATGGATAAACTGTATAGTTCAACAGAGAACGGTTATCCAGGCGATGAAGACCAGGGACAGACCTCCTCCTGGTATGTGCTAAGTGCACTTGGGTTTTACAGTGTATGTCCCGGCACCGACCAATACGTAATGGGAAGCCCTGTATTCAAAAAAGCAACGATCACGCTGGAAAACGGGAAACAATTCATTATTGAGGCACCCGGTAACAGTAAACAACATGTATATATCAAAGATGCTAAATTGAACGGGCAGACCTTTGACAAAAACTGGCTTTCCTACAAGGATATTGTCAATGGCGGCAGGCTTCAGTTGGACATGAGTAACCAGCCGGCATATGAGAGGAATATATCGGCAGCTAGCCGGCCTTTTTCTTTATCGGACAAAAAAGAAGGTATCGCTCATAATTTTTAATTACAGTAAACAAAGCATAGTATTAATCTAATAAACGTAATGATGAAATTAGTATCGAAGCATATCCTGGCCATGATGGTGGCAGCCCTTGGCGGTGTGCAGGCCGGGGCCCAAATGGTGAATAAGGTCACAGACCCTGTGGAGTGGATCAATCCTTTGATGGGCACCTTATCCAAGCCAAGCCTTTCCAATGGTAATACCTATCCATCTATCTGTGTGCCCTGGGGTATGAACTTCTGGACGCCGCAGACCGGCAATATGGGTGATGGCTGGGCTTATACCTATACAGCTGATAAGATCAAGGGATTTAAACAGACCCACCAACCCTCCCCCTGGATGAATGACTATGGACAGTTCTCCATCATGCCCGTAACGGGCAAGGTAAAATTCAAGCAAGATGACAGGGCCAGCTGGTTCTCGCACAAGGCTGAAGTGTCCAAGCCCTATTACTACAGTGTGTACCTGGCCGATCATGATGTGACCACAGAAATTGCACCTACGGAGAGAGCCGTGCAATTCCGCTTTACTTACCCGCAATCAGACAGTTCCTTCATCGTAATAGATGCCTTTGATAAAGGCAGCTATGTGAAGGTGATACCAGGCGAAAGAAAGATCATTGGTTATACAACACGAAACAGCGGCAGTGTACCCAAGGAGTTCAAGAACTATTTTGTGATTTATATCGACAAGCCTTTTACGGTTAGCTATACCTGGAAGGGTGATACCTTATCTGCTGATAAGGAAGCCAACGCTAACCATACCGGTGCCGTGATTGGCATTAAAACGGCTAAAGGCGAACAGGTAGGACTAAGGGCCGCCTCTTCTTTTATCAGTTATGAGCAGGCAGAGACGAGTTTGAACAGGGAGATAGGCAAGGATGGTTTTGAGACTACAAAGGCTAAGGCCAAGACTGCATGGAACAAACAATTGAACCGTATACTGGTAGAAGGTGGCACCATTGACCAGGTACGCACTTTTTATTCCTGCCTCTACCGCACCTTGCAATTCCCGCAAAGACATTATGAGCTGGACCAGCAGGGAAAGATCGTGCATTACAGTCCGTACAACGGCAAGGTGATGCCGGGTTATTTATTTGCAGGCACGGGGTTCTGGGATACTTTCCGTGCACTGTATCCTTTCCTGAATTTCCTCTATCCTTCCATCAATAAAGAAATGCAGGAAGGACTGATCAATGATTATAAAGAAGGAGGATTCCTGCCCGAGTGGAGCAGCCCGGGTTACCGCGACATCATGGTAGGGAATAATTCAGCTTCCGTTGTATCTGATGCTTATATGAAAGGGCTGAGAGGCTATGACATCAATACCCTGTACGAGGCCTTGCTGAAGGATGCCAATAATGAAGGCCCGGTATCGGCAGTGGGCAGGGAAGGGGTGAAGTATTACAATGAACTGGGCTATGTGCCTTACAATGTAGGCATCAATGAGAATGCAGCCCGCACACTGGAATATGCCTATGATGATTTTACCATCTACCAACTGGCTAAAGCATTGAAGCGCCCGCAGGCGGAAATAGACCTGTATGCCAGGCGTTCACAGAACTACCGCAACCTGTATGATCCTTCCTCCAAACTCATGAGAGGAAAGAACCAGGATGGTTCTTTCCAATCTCCTTTCAACCCATTCAAATGGGGTGATGCTTTTACAGAAGGTAATAGCTGGCATTATAGCTGGAGTGTGTTTCATGACATAGCCGGATTGATAGATTTGATGGGTGGCAAAGCACAGTTCAGCAACATGCTGGATTCGATTTTTAAAATGCCGCCGGTATTTGATGACAGCTACTATGGTGGAGTGATCCACGAGATCCGTGAAATGCAGATCATGAACATGGGACAGTATGCACATGGCAACCAGCCTATCCAACATGTTTTGTATTTATATAATTACGCCAATGAGCCCTGGAAAAGCCAGTACTGGATCCGCAATGCCATGGAAAGGTTGTACAAAGCCACACCCGATGGCTATTGTGGTGATGAGGACAATGGCCAGACCTCTGCCTGGTATGTGTTTTCTGCCATGGGGTTTTATCCTGTATGCCCTGCTACTGACCAATACGTGTTGGGAACACCATTATTTAAAAAGATGACCATCAGTTTTGAAAATGGGAAGAAGCTGGTGATCAATGCTCCGAATAACAGTGCCGAAAATGTATATGTGAAGTCCCTGCAATTCAATGGGCAGGCTTATAGCAAGAATTATATCAACCATTTTGATATACAAAAAGGTGCGGTGATGAACTATGTAATGAGTGCCCTTCCTAATAAGAGTCGTGGCACTGCTGCATCTGATCTGCCTTATTCATTTTCATCAGATAAATCCAATGCTGACATCATCAGGCAGGTGAAAGCCGCACAGGATAAAAAGGTTTCTTTTATGCAAGAGGATTCCGTTCACAAGGACGGTTATACCTTGATCATTCAAAACTATGATCCTTCCTTTGATCCTGCCGAAAAGCAAAGACTGATCAACACCTTCTTCGAAGTATATCCTCAACAAGCAAAGGCATTCAATGCCAACACACTGAAGCGCCTCACCTTTATTATTGATCCCGGTTACAATGGCGTGGCTGCCACCGGTGATGGAGTGGCCAGGTACAGTTCGAACTGGCTGCAAAAAAATCCTGAGGACATAGATGTAGTGACGCATGAAGTGATGCACGTGGTGCAATCCTACCCAGGTGATTCAGGGCCAGGATGGCTTACCGAAGGCATTGCTGATTATGTGCGGTATAAGTATGGAGTGAACAATGAAAAAGCTGGTTGGACATTGACGCCTTTTAAAGCTACGCAAAGCTATACCAACAGTTACCGTATCACGGCGCGCTTCCTGGTATGGCTGGAGAAAAATGTCAAGCCAGGCATCGTGAATCAACTGGATGCAGCCATGAGATCTAAAACATATTCAAAGAATATATGGATGGAGCTTACCGGCAAAACGCTTGATGATTTGTGGACAGCCTATGCCAGCAATCCTGTTATCTGATATTCTTTTCATTCATTAATTAATACTGGTCCTGATGGCCAGGCCCATGAAAATAAAAATATAATTATGTCGGTTGTGTTAGGTGTAGATATTGGTGGCTCACATATTACTGCTGCATTGGTGGATCTTGAAACAAGAGCAGTGATACCCGGTTCACGCAAAAGAAAATTGGTTGATTCAAAAGCAGGTGCACAAGAAATCATCAATGAATGGTGCGCAGTGATCAGGGAAGCTTTCCAGGATACGGATCGCAGTGATTGGAATATTGGAGTGGCCATGCCCGGGCCTTTTGATTATGAAAAAGGCATTTGCCTGATCAAGGACCAGGATAAGTTCCAATCATTATATCAACAGAATGTATGTGATCTTTTGGGGCATGAATTAGGGATAGCACCTGCCTCCATAAAGTTGATGAATGATGCCGCCTGCTTTTTGCAGGGCGAGGTGTTTGGTGGTGCGGCCAGGGGATACAATCCTGTAATTGGTTTGACACTGGGCACCGGTTTGGGATCTGCTATTTGCCGGAACGGCGTGGCGGAAGATGCAGACCTCTGGAAATCTCCCTTTAAAGAAGGAATCGCTGAAGATTATTTATCCACCAGGTGGTTTGTGGCCCGGTATCAACAGCTCAGTGATAAAACCGTCACGGGTGTGAAAGAACTCATGGAGGAAGAAACGCCGTATGTTCAGCAGGTATTCCAGGAATTTGGTGCCAACCTGGGCGATTTCCTGGTACCATTGATACAAGAAAGCAAAGCGGGAGCGGTAGTGCTGGGTGGAAATATTGCCAATGCATTGCCCCTGTTTTTACCTTCTTTGGAAAAGCGAGCCAGGGAAAATCATCCAGGTGTGCTGATCAGGCAAGCCTTGTTGAACGAGGATGCTTCATTGATAGGTGCGGCCAGTTGCTGGCAGGAGGTTAGTCAGGAGTCATGAGTCGGGAGTCAATAGTCCGGAGTCAAGATTGATAATAAAAAGAGTTTGTAGATTTTTTGAAGTGCAGGACTGCGGATGAATGATTATGCCTTTGGTGATTTTGTAATAGACGTTTCTTTATTGATCATCGCATGTATGGTAACGTTAGTACCTACTGATATTTAATAGTTTATTTATGAGAATAATGAACAGGTTTACACGGTTAGGATTGTCCGCTATTGTATTGAATTTGGTCTGCCTGCATGTATGGGCACAGGTGCATAAGGCGCCGGCCTATCCGTTACTCACGCACAACACCTATTTCAGTGTATGGTCCTTTACTGATACACTGAACAACAAACCTACTACACACTGGACAGGAAGTAACCAACCTTTGTTGGGCTACGTGAGAGTGGATGGAAAGGTGTATAGTTTTTTAGGTGATAAGGAAAAAGCATATAAGACCATTCTGCCTGCTTCAGATGAGAGCAGTTACCAGGTTCGCTACACGGAAGAAAATCCTGGTGAAGATTGGATAAAGGAAAACTTTGATGATAGCAAATGGAAAACGGGTGTTGGTCCCTTTGATAACAATGATGTAGCACCTACCAAATGGGTGAAAAGGGATATTTATGTAAGAAGGGTCTTTGACCTGCAGCAGATCGATACCAGCGTGTTACTGAAAACAGTGCATGACGATGACTGCGAGATCTTCCTCAATGGAGAAAAGGTGTAT
This sequence comes from Bacteroidota bacterium, assembly GCA_023415275.1. GTDB lineage: Bacteria > Bacteroidota > Bacteroidia > Chitinophagales > Chitinophagaceae > Flavisolibacter. The sequence goes on along the minus strand of JAEZLJ010000052.1, from coordinate 66,749 downwards.
AGTTCTGCCCTGATCAGGAAATATAAATACACAGCCATTCAAAACCTGTTGAAGAAAGGAAAGAATGTATTGGCAGTGCACGGCATTAATACCGGTGGAGACGCCTGGCTGGATTTTGGCCTATCTGCAGAAAAGCCGGAACAGGCCGATCAAACAGCCAGGGCCGTGCAGCAATCAGTAACCATAACAGCCACGCAAACAAAATATGTGTTTCAATGCGGTAAGGTGACCCTTGATGTAAAGTTCACCTCTCCATTATTAATGGATGACCTGTCCATATTATCCAGGCCGGTATCATATGTCAGTTTTAAAGCTACTTCAGCTGACAGAGCGCCGCATAGTGTGCAGGTGTTTTTCGGAACATCTTCCAGCCTGGCTGTCAATGAGCCTTCGCAACAAGTGGCGACAGAAGTGGTGCCATCTACAAGTTTACGTATACTAAAGGCGGGCTCTATTGCGCAGCCGGTGTTGCAAAAAAAAGGCGATGACCTTCGTATAGATTGGGGCTACCTGTATGTGGCCACACCTGCTACCGCCCAATCCAAACAATACATTTCCACGGGTGAGGATGCCCTGGCTGGATTTATATCAGGTGCACCGACCAACGCAAAGGGACAAGGCAAACAATTGTCATTAAATACCTTGTTGGACCTGGGCAAGGTTAGCAGCCAGCCGGCAGAGGCCTATGTCATGGTGGGCTATGATGAACTCTATTCCGTAGAATATTTCGGTACGGCCTTGAGGCCCTGGTGGAGAAATGAAAAAGGGGCAACTATGACCGGGCAATTAAGCAAAGCGGCCACAGACTATAAAAAGCTGTTGCAAAGATGTGATGCCTTTGATGCCCGGCTGTATGCTGATGCCACTGCGGCCGGTGGAAAGAATTATGCAGATCTATGTGTGCTGGCTTACCGTCAGAGTATTGCAGCGCATGCGCTGGTAAAAAGTCCAGCTGGTGAATTGCTGTTCATGTCCAAGGAAAACTTCAGCAATGGTTCCATCAATACTGTGGACATCACCTATCCTTCTGCACCCATGTATTTGATCTATAATCCGGCGCTATTGAAAGGAATGATGAATGGCATATTTTATTACAGCGAAAGCGGTAAATGGAACAAGCCATTTGCGGCGCATGACCTGGGCACCTACCCCAAGGCCAATGGGCAGACCTATGGTGAGGACATGCCGGTAGAAGAATCAGGTAATATGATCATCCTGGCGGCGGCCATTGCCAAAGTGGAGGGGAATGCCGCATATGCTAAAAAGCACTGGAAGACCCTCACCACCTGGGCAGAATATTTAAGCAAGGAGGGTTTTGATCCGGCCACGCAGTTGTGCACTGATGATTTTGCGGGTCACCTGGCCAGGAATGCCAACCTGTCCATCAAAGCCATCGTGGCGTTGCGTTGCTACGGTATGCTGGCTTCTATGCTGCATGATGAGGCAAGCGCCAAAACCTATAACAACATGGCTAAAGAAATGGCGGGCAAATGGATGCAACTGGCAGATGCCGGTGATCATTATGCCCTGACCTTTAATGATAAGAACACCTGGAGCCAGAAATACAACCTGGTCTGGGATAAGATGTTAGGCCTGAACCTTTTCCCGGCTGAAGTGTACACTAAAGAAATAAAATATTACCTGGGACACCAACAGCTTTACGGGTTGCCGCTGGATAGCCGCAAGACCTATACCAAGTCGGATTGGATATTATGGACGGCGGTACTGGCCAATCAACCTGCCGATTTCCAGGCGTTGTTGGCACCTATTCATAAATATTCGATGGAAACTTCATCCAGGGTACCCATCAGCGACTGGCATGAGACCACCACAGGCAAAATGGTAGGTTTCCAGGCAAGGAGTGTAGTAGGAGGCTATTATATGAAGCTGCTGCAACAAAAATTAAAAGGCAAAAAATAGTATTCTCTCATATAGTAATAGAGCAGTCAAGACCCATTGTTTCAACAATGGGTTATTTTTTAAAATGGCAGTCCAAATAAAAAGCTTGAATTTTTTCCACCTTTCATGCACAGGATTTATACGATACAAGGGAGATGAAAAATTAATGCAGGTAAAAAAGTAAGTAGGCCAGTAAAACTCAAACGGGATGGCACATATGTAATTCCTTTTTTATAAAAAAAGAGCTCATTTACTTTGAATCGTAAAGTAAATTTTCTATTTTGCCGCAGATAACCAATAGAAACTAAGTGTTTCTACTAACTGCCAGTATCTATGAATTCAAGAACCTTACGTAGCGTTATTACGCTATTTTTTTCCTTCCTCTTCTGTGTAACTACCCAGGCACAATCTTTTGGGATCAACGCTTCTGCAGCCTGGATCACTAATTGCAGTGCCAATGATTATTATAATACTTCCGGTAGCGGTTCCAACCAGATCGGTGCGGCGGGACTTGTATTTAATAATGCCAACCTTGGTGCCTATACGCAAAATTCTGAGGCGCTTGTATTAAGGGGAGGAGAGATAGGGAGTTTTAAAACTCTCGGCGTATCCAATGTTTGTAGTGCCCATATGTATTACAGGGTGTACGCGCAATCAGGTGTGCCTGGAAGCTTTACTGCAATGGATCTTGCTTTTACAGATGATTGCAATGTCCCTGCAGGAACCTATCCTTCAGGGGGTAGTTGTGTGGCCGGTGACCAGAAATGGAGCCGCGTGGTACAGGATGGCGTTACTACTCCATATGCCCCGGTAAATCTGACAGCCTATGCACCCGGTAATTATGTACTGGAAATATATTATGATGTGACAGGCTCAGGCAGCTCCACCAGTTTGTGTAATGAAACCATCACCTTAAATAATGGTGGTGCCAATTACAAAGCCTTCTTTTCCATCCAGGCACCTGAGCTGGCCAGCTATAATCCAACCACGTGCAATGGCACTGAAGGTTTTATTAACATCAAGGGTCTTGTTACCGGTGTTACTTACAACATCAGCTATTCTGATGATGGGGTGGCGGTAGGACCACTCAATTTAACAGCTAATGCTGCCGGTGAGGTGAATATCACAGGCCTGAATGCAGGCACCTATTCAGATTTTACCATTACAAGCAGTGGTTGCAACACAGACCTGAATACAGGCGTGATCTTATCCAACCCGCTGTTTACACCTAAGTTTAACAAGATCGCTCCTTTCTGTGCTGGTTCTACGGCGCCCGTACTACCCACTACTTCAACTAATGGTATATCAGGAACTTGGAATCCTGCTGTTATAAATAATCAAAACTCAGGCACCTATACTTTCACACCTAATGCAGGACAGTGCGGATTGCCAACCACCATTACCGTTACAGTAAATCCAAAGGTGACACCTACGTTCAGCTTTGGCACTTCACTCACTATTTGTGCAGGAGGAACTGTACCGGCATTGCCTAATACTTCCACCAATGGTATCAGTGGCACCTGGAGTCCTGCAGTAGTGGATAATCAAAATTCAGGTACTTACACGTTTACGCCGAATGCAGGTCAATGCGCCAACCCAACAACATTTACGGTAACAGTTACACCAAATATTCCACCCACATTTGCCTTTGGTTCTTCACTTACTATATGTGCAGGTCAGGCAGTTCCAACTTTGCCAACCACTTCGGACAATGGCATTACAGGTAGCTGGAGTCCAGCTACAGTAGATAACCAGAATTCCGGTGTGTATACTTTTACACCTACAGCAGGACAGTGTGCTACCACTGCTACATTTACTGTTACGGTGAATCCAAATGTGACCCCTTCATTTCCTTTTGGGACTTCTTTAAATATTTGTGCAGGAGGGTCTGTTCCGGCATTACCCGGAACATCTGATAATGGTATTACAGGCACCTGGAACCCCGCTACAGTTGACAATCAAAATTCAGCTACCTATACATTCACACCCACTGCCGGTCAGTGCGCTGTGAATACCACATTTACAGTTACAGTAGCGCCTAATATACCACCATCTTTTAGTTTTGGCAGCTCATTGACCATATGTGCAGGGGGTGCGGTGCCTGCATTGCCTACCACATCGGATAATGGAATTACAGGTAACTGGAATCCTGCAGTTGTTGACAACCAGGCTTCCGCTGTATATACATTCACCCCTGGTGCAGGACAATGCGCTACTACCACCACCTTTACTGTCACTGTCAATCCCAATATCACACCTGCCTTCAGTTTTGGTACTTCATTGACCATTTGTGCAGGAGCCGCAGTTCCGGCATTGCCCGCTACATCAGATAATGGTATTACTGGTTCCTGGAGCCCGGCCACCGTTGACAACCAGAATTCAGGCATTTACACTTTTACCCCATCTGCCGAGCAATGTGCGGTTACTACCACATTCACTGTAACGGTGAACCCGAACGTAACACCTACATTCAGCTTTGGTACTTCATTAAATATATGTGCGGGAGGAACTGTGCCTGCTTTACCTGCTACCTCACAGGAAGGCATCACAGGTACCTGGAGCCCCGCTACGGTAGATAATAATGCATCAGGCACTTATACGTTTACCCCTGCCACCGGACAATGTGCGGTGAATACCAGCTTTAGTGTAACCGTAGCTCCAAATATTCCACCTTCTTTTGCTTTTGGTTCTTCACTGACCATCTGCGCCGGGGGTACAGTACCTGCATTGCCAGCGACTTCAGACAACGGCATCAATGGTACCTGGAATCCTGCTGTGGTAGATGATCAGAATTCAGCTACCTATACCTTTACCCCAACGGCAGGACAGTGTGCCACCACTGCCAGTTTTGCTGTAACCGTGAACCCTATTGTAACACCTGCATTTGCCTTTGGTACAACACTTTCTATTTGCGCAGGAGGTTCAGTGCCTGTATTGCCTGGAACATCAACTAATGGTATTACTGGTACATGGAGCCCTGCTACCGTAGATAATCAAAATAGTGCTACCTATACCTTTACTCCAGGTGCAGGACAATGTGCTACCACTACCAGTTTTACTGTGTCGGTGAACTCTAATACACCACCTCTATTTTCTTTTGGCACTTCCCTGACCATATGCGCAGGCGGATCTGTTCCTACTTTACCTGGAACATCCGACAATGGTATTGCTGGAACATGGAATCCTGCCACGGTTGACAACCAGGCTTCCGCCACTTATACTTTCACACCTGCAGCAGGACAGTGTGCCACAGCGGCTACATTTACTGTAACGGTGAATCCGAATATTTCACCTTTATTTGCCTTTGGCACCTCTTTATCTGTTTGTGCAGGCGGTACGGTTCCGGCATTACCCGGAACCTCGGATAATGGTATCAATGGTACCTGGAGCCCGGCCACTGTGGATAATAATGCATCAGGAACTTATACGTTTACCCCTGCCACCGGACAATGTGCGGTAAGCGCCACATTTACAGTAACAGTAAATCCAAACGTCACTCCTACGTTCAGCTTTGGCACTTCGCTGACGGTATGCGAAGGAGGCACTGTACCTGCATTGCCAACTTCGTCCGATAATGGCATCAATGGTACCTGGTCCCCAGCTACAGTTGACAACCAGGTTTCAGAAAGCTATGTCTTCACACCTGCGGCTGGTCAGTGTGCTACTACAACCAGTTTTGATGTAACGGTTTCGCCTAACACTATACCAATATTTAGCATAGGGTCTTCACTGACCATTTGTGCAGGTGCTTATGTTCCCGCCCTGCCAACCACATCTGATAATGGGGTTGCAGGAACCTGGTCGCCGGCAACTGTTGATAACCAGGCTTCCGGAACCTATACATTTACACCATCAGCCGGTCAATGTGCTATTACTGCCACATTTACTGTGACCGTAAATCCAAACATTACTCCTTCCTTTGCCTTTGGTACATCTATGACCATCTGTGCTGGAAGTGGTGCGCCTTCATTACCTGCTGTATCTGATAATGGCATCACAGGAAGCTGGAATCCAGCTACGGCAGATGATCAGAATTCAGCCACTTACACATTTACTCCGACTGCAGGTCAGTGCGCTGTGGCTACCACCTTTACTTTGACAGTAAAACCCAATGTGGCACCTTCATTTGCTTTTGGATCTACGATGACCATATGTGCTGGATCGGGTGGGCCTGTATTACCAACAACCTCTGATAACGGCATCACAGGTACATGGAATCCTGCTGTAGCAGATGACCAGAATACAGCTACCTATACCTTTACCCCCGCAGCAGGACAATGTGCTTCAGGCAATGCCACCTTTACTTTGAATGTTACACCTATTACCATTCCCACATTTGCATTTGGTACTTCTATGACCATATGTACAGGAAGTTCAGTGCCAGTATTGCCGGCTACATCTGATAATGGTCTCAATGGCTCATGGAGCCCTGCCACTGTCAGCAACCAGGCTTCTGCCATCTATACGTTTACTCCTGTAAATGTTCCGGGCAAATGTATCAGCACAGTAAAATTCAATGTTACCGTAAACCCAATACTTACACCAACCTTTGATTTTGGAACAGCACAAGTGATCTGCTCCGGGTCAACCGTACCTGTATTGCCAACCACTTCCAACAATGGTATCAAGGGAACCTGGTCTCCCGCCGTGGTCAGCAACCAGGCTTCAGCGGTGTACACATTCACTACAGATGCCGGCCAGTGCGCTGCTCCAAATGCTACGTTCACTGTAACCGTTCCGCCTGTGGCCACTGTCAATACTGTTAAGGATACAACAGTTAATGATGGTGATTTGCTTCCTGCATATACAGTGGCAGGCACACCTTCATCGGGAGTGACCTATACCTGGATCAATTCGAATCCTTCTATAGGACTTGCTGCTACAGGAACAGGAAACGTTCCTGCATTCACAGCCAACAATAAAGGCAATACACCTATCAAGAGCACCATCACCATTACACCTTCCATCGGTGGTTGTGCAGGTACGCCTGAAACCTATGAGATCACGGTGAACCCGCTGGATAAAGATGTATTTGTGCCCAACGTGTTCTCTCCTAATGGAGATGGCAGGAATGATAAATTGTTTGTGTATGGTAACTATATCTCACAGGTGGATATGCACATCTACAACCAGTGGGGACAGGAAATATTTATCATAGACAGCAAGACCAAGGGTTGGGATGGCACTTACAAAGGAAAGCCACAGCCTGTGGGCGTGTATGTATATGCCATGAAAGTGGTGATGACTGATGGCAGAACAATTTCAACTAAAGGATCCATCACACTGGTAAGATAAAACTAATTGCACGGGGCTGATGGCCCCGGATATCAAAATATCCAATAAAAATGAAAACGTATAAGATGAAACTTTCTGCTTTATTCACTACCTGCCTGGTGCTGGCCGGCCTGCCCCGCCTGGCAGCGCAGACAGATCCGCACTTTACGCAGAATTATACATATCCTATGTATGTGAATCCTGCGCTGGCCGGTAGCGGCAATGGGGACTACAGAGTTTCAGCCATCTATAGAAGCCAGTGGGGTGGAGTGGGCAACCCCTATCGCACTACAGGGGTGTCATTTGATACCCGCACCCAAAAAAATATTAACCTGGGCGCCAACCTTATGAACCAGGCCGCCGGAGATGGTGGGTTCAATTACCTGAACGCTTATGCTTCTATTGCCTATACGGGCGTGAAGTTTGGTAAGAACCTCGAACACCGGCTGGTGTTTGCCCTGCAACCCGGCGTCATCAACCGCCGTATCGATCAAAGCAAATTCAAATGGGGCGAACAATGGAATCCTATCACGGGTTATAATGCATCCAACCCCACTTCTGAAAGCTTTGCAGCTACTTCCGCTACCACCTTTGATGTAGGCGCGGGTGTATTGTACTATGATGCTTCGGAAGATAAAAATTACAATGTATTTGGTGGCATATCTTTCTTTCACCTGAATGGTCCAAAAGATCCTATTATCTCTCAGCAAAGCGATGTGCTGAATAAGATACCATTAAGGTACAACGTACATGGAGGCGTAAGCTTCAATATGGATGAAGGGCTGAATATTGTGCCGCATATTCTTTACATGCAGCAAGGGAATGCCAGGGAAACCATGCTGGGCTTGTATGCGCAAAAGAACGTGAACGAAGAAACGGATATCATGATCGGAGGATACTATCGTCACAAGGATGCCTTTGCCCCATTTGTAGGTGTCGATTACCGTGACTTCCTGGTAGGGGTGAGCTATGACCTGAACACTTCCAACCTGGGCAACCTATCAAGAAACATCAACAGCTTCGAGCTGAGTGTTTCTTACAATCCTAAAAAAGGAACTAAAAGCATATTTGATTTCATTCGCTGTCCGCGTTTGTAATTCCTGTACCAAAACAGAGCTCTTAATTATGAAAGCCTTTCAATCTCTTGCTATAAACCACCTTACCATGAATTTGCTTAAGGTTAAGAAAACTGCCTTGATGGTGTTGGCGGGATCTGCCCTGGGAATACAGGCCTATAGCCAGGCCAATCAAAACCTGGCGCTGGCCGACCAATATTTTGCCGCAGGTGAATACTTCACCGCTGCAGGTCTTTATGGCCAATACCTGCATCCTGTAAAGAAGCAAACCAGCAGTGATTTCCCGCTGAATTTTAAAAGTAAAGGAACTGGTAAAGGCAACTATGTTAATGACCTGGCCATTCAATTTAAACAGGCAGAAAGCTACAGGCTGGCCAATTACTGGGACGAAGCTGCCGCCCTGTATAAATCCTGTTATGACCAGGACCCGGCCACCTACCCTCATGCCTTGTATTGGTATGCCGTGTGCCAGCGCAGTCTTCAAAATTATGCCCTGGCCAATGAAAGCCTGGAGCGTTTTGTAAATGAACATCCCGGAACTGCCTTCATGCAGGAAGCCGGTAAGGAAAAGGACCGCCTGGCCTTCATTTCCCAGCAAAAGGCAAGGCCAGATAGTATATTGTATCACGTAGAAAAGCTTTCCATAGGTTCTGGCCAGGATGCCGCAGTGTATGCTCCGGTAACCAGCAGCAATGATCGATATTTAGTTACAAGCACTGTAAAGGATTCAGTGAGCCTGCCCGGCAAGAACCCCTATCATAACAGGTTGTTTCAAACAGTTGGGGCAAATGGGAGCTTACAAAATATGGAACCTGTGAGCATTGAAGGAATGGACAATAGCCTGAACCAGGGAACAGCCTCCCTCCATCCCAATGGTGACATCCTCTACTTTACACAATGGAAAAAAGAGAACGGGCAGTCTGTAGCTTCCATATTCTATGCCACTAAAAAGGACAATGGCTGGAGTCAACCAATACCACTTGAGTCCGTAAACCAGGAAGGATCTAACAGCAAGCAGCCATTCTGCTCAGCTGATGGGAAGTACCTGTACTTTGCTTCAGACAGGAAAGGTGGATCAGGGCATTATGACATCTGGTATGCGCCTTTACAGGCAGATGGCAATGCTGGTGCCCCCGTTAATGCAGGGCCCCAGGTAAATACAGCAGGTAATGAGCAGGCGCCTTTTTATCATACTGCCAGTAATACTTTAGTGTTTGCTTCAGACCATATACCCGGTATGGGAGGCTTTGATCTTTTTACGTCTAAAGGAAGTGAAGCTAACTGGCAGGCACCTGAAAACATGGGTTATCCTGTGAATTCATCTCGTGACGACATTTACTACTTTGCTTCAGAAAAAGGATCGCTCTTTACAAATGCCCTGGTCAGCAGTGACAGGGGCTCGGAATGCTGCCTGGCAACTTATGCGGTTACAAAAACACCAAAAAGAAAATTGGTATCAGGAGTAGTGAGGGATTGCAAGGATAACACTCCGCTGGCCGGAACAGAAGTGGTCATGAAGGAAACTTCGGGTAAAACTTTTACGGCAACTACCGGTGAAGATGGCAACTATGTATTTGAATTGTCTGGTGATATCAACCAGCGGCAATTCATTACCACTAAAGATAAATATGCTGGCAAGTCCACAGAGATGGAAGTAGATGGAGGCAAGTCGGGCTGGCTGATCGATACCATATATAATGCACCTATATGCCTGGAAAAGAAACTGGTGATCAAGGTAGAGAATGTGGTGACGGTGTATTTTGAATTTGACCGCAGCGAACTGAAAGACAGGGCCATCAACCAACTGGATTCTATCTACAATGTATTGGTGGAACACCCCCAAGCTACTATACAGGTATCTGGTTATACAGATGGATTAGGTTCTGTGGAATACAATAAAAAACTGTCTGACAGGCGTGCCAAATCCTGTGCGGATTATTTGATAGCAAAGGGAATTGACCCGTCCCGTATCAGCTTTGAATCCTTTGGTGCCTGCTGCCCTGTAGAAATGGAAATGATCAATGGAAGAGACAATCCGGATGGAAGAAGTATGAACCGGAGGGCATTGATCAATATTGATAAAGGCACAGAAGAATAGTTGTTCCTTAAAAACGAAAAATATATAATGATATTAAATGCCGGCCCAATGGCCGGCATTGTTATGATCATTCAAACTTCCTTAATGCATAATCTTCAAATTGATAAGAGGCTGTAGTGATGATTCCCTTCTTTAATGCATACCATGGATTGATAGAAGGGTTGATGGGATTACTAACGATATACATAGTTTGTGCAGGTGTATAGCCTTCCACTAACTTAAATAACCTTTCACCTTTTGCATTTATCTTCTCATCCACAATGATGCAGCAATGGCCCGGGCTTCCGGGAGTGATAATTACTACACCTACACCAAAATCACTGGCAGGCTTCAAATGATGGTATAGTGATATGGTGCCTGCCCAGGTATACACAATATCAAGGTAGGACCTGAGAGCCTGGTGTGAAACAGGAACCGGGGCAGCGCTAATGTATTGAATGATATTGCCTTTGGCTACTGGTCTTCGTCCATTGCAATATTCAGCGAAGGAATAGTATTGTCCATTAGTGAAATGAAATCCTATTTCCGGGTATCTCCTTTGTTCGAACAGGTATTCAGCCCGTAGTCGCATCAAGCCATCTGCACATTGTTGCAGGTCACGCTTGCCTACATCAAAAGCGAGTATGCCTGCCTGTTTGGACTGGTTAGCAACAGGCTTTCCCTGGTAATCAAGAATAACTCCCTTAGTTATAGGCAGATGCTGCAGGAAATAGGCCCAGCTATCATTACTAAAGTTTACGAAAGAATCCTTAGTGGTGGAAAGGGGAAGTAGGAGTTGATCAGATAGACGCTCATTTGCCTGCATACAGCCGGCAATGAGTACAGGCAGAAGTAGCCTCATACAGCAAGGTTTACATTGAGATGCCATGCTCACCGGTTTCCATAAGACCTGGATATGTTTTAATTAACACTATTTGACTTTATGAAAAAGATTAAGAACTTTTCCAGGTTACCTTTTCATGGAGGAGGTATCAATAGGTACAAAACCTTTGTATGAAACGATTGCCCATCCTTCTGGTGCTATTGATCATGATAGTTACAAGCTGCCATAACAATGGCAAAGACAATGAAATAGCACAGGTCCTTTCGGACAGTACTTCCATTACAGGACTAACCGGTGATTCGGTAAAGCTGCTGAAAACTGCCAGCATCGATATCAAGGTGAATGATGTTGAAAAAGCTGCATGGGGTGTTTCTGCCCTGGCCGGGCAATTGGGTGGTATGATCTATCATCAAAACCTGGAAGCTATAGAAGGGGAGCGAAAAGAATTAATGCTTTCCCACGATTCTCTACTGGTAGTTACAGCCTATACGCCTCATGCAGATCTGTCTGTAAGAGTTCCTTCAGAGCAGCTGGAAATATTCCTGCATAACATGGCAGATATGGGTTATTTTACACAAAGCAGCCAATTACATATAGAGGATAAGAGCCTTGACTACCTGGAAAATACTTTAAAGCAGGAAAACAGGCAGCAGGCCTTAATAAAGGCAGGGCGCAGTAATAAAGCTGTTGGTTTAATGCCCACTATTAATGTAAATGACGCTATGATCGAACAGGGCATTACCAACCGTGCCATTGATGCCGATGTGGCCTACAGCCTGGTGCATATCTCCTTATTTCAAAACTGCCTGGTACGCAAAGAAAAGATCGCCAATTATAGGTTGTCTGGTTATGAGCTCCCTTTTCAAAAGAGATTATTGAATGCCATAGGGGATGGCTGGGAGTTCTTCCTAAGCTTCCTGCTTTTCCTGGCGCATCTCTGGGTGTTCTTATTGGTGGCGGGTATCTTGTGGATTTCATATCGCTATGTACAAAGCAGGAAGGTAATATTCAAAGATAGTTTGGTGAGGTAGCTATGCATTCACGATCTTCTTTCCAAATGGCATCAAAGAAATCTCTACCAGTTTAAAATGTTGCCTTGCGAAAGGAATACCTATAATGGTGATGAAGAGCAGGATACCAAAACCGATGTGTGCCAGGGCCAGCCACAATCCTCCAAATACTATCCATATAATATTTAAAAACAGGGATATGGCTCCGGAAGAGGAAGGATTATTAACTGCCTTACGTCCAAATGGCCACAGAACAAAGCCTGCCATTTTAAAGCATTGAAGGCCAAATGGGATGCCGATCACCGTACAGCAAAGTGCAAAGCCACCGATAAAATAACCTATGGCGCTGACCAGGCCACCAAAGATCAGCCAGATAAGATTGCCTACCTCGTTCATAAGGAATGTCGTTTTGGTTTTAAACTGCTAATATGAACAAAATATTGCAACATTGATGTATTCTTTCACTTCAAAGGATGCAATCAACCTTCTATATATTATCAAAAGCTGCAAATTCTAATCAGGTAGCACTCCAAAATATAAAAAAGCATAATAAGATGGCCAGTTGATAATATTTATTTAATACTACCACGCTTTTCGTATTCATTAACCCTTCATCTTTGCGCCCGAAAATTCAAACACTTATATGCTTAGAAGATTGAACGTATTACTTAGTTTTCTTTTATGCCTATCCGTAAGCCATGTAATGGCGCAGGAAACTACCTCTGAGATCCAGGGTGTAGTGACCGGTGACAAAGGAACAGGCCTGGAAGGTGCTACCATTGTAGCTATACACCTTCCGACAGGTACTCATTATTCCACCTCTACCCGCAAAGACGGCCGTTACAACCTGCCGAACCTGCGTGTAGGCGGACCTTATGAACTGACTGCTTCTTTCGTGGGCTACGGCACCGAAAAGCGTTCAGACATTACTTTAACCCTGGGTACAGCATTCAGGGCTGATTTTGCGATGACTTCTACTGAAGGGGCTCTTTCTGAGGTTACTGTAACCACTGGTAGTAAGGTGTTCAGCCGCAGCCGCACAGGTTCTGCTGAATCCATCAACCGCCAGCAGATCGAGCGTTTACCTACAGTAAACCGCAGCATCAACGACCTTACCCGTTTAACCCCTACAGCCAATAGTAACGCCACTTACGGTACCAGCTCTTTTGCCGGCCGTAACAACTCCTACAACAACCTGACGGTGAATGGAGCTTCTTTTAATAACACTTTTGGATTGGCAGCCGGTCTTGGTGGCCAGGCTAACTCACAGCCTATCAGTATCGATGCCTTAGAGCAGATCCAGGTAAATATCGCTCCCTATGATGTGACCCTGGGTTCTTTCACAGGAGCTGGTATCAACTCTGTGACCAAAAGCGGTACCAATGAATTCAAAGGCTCTGTGTACAGCTACTGGAAAAGCCCTAGCCTGACCGGTACTAAAGTAGGACCTACCACCATTGCCAAACAAGAATTCAATTTTAACAACCGTGGCGCCAGCATCGGTGGCCCGATCATTAAAAACAAATTGTTCTTCTTTGTAAGCGGTGAGCAGGAAAGAGTAAGCCAGCCGGCAACCAGCCTGGTGGCCAGCCGTAATGGTTCAAGTGGATCAGGTATTTCCCAGGCAAAAGCCGAGGACCTGGAAGCACTGAGCACATTCCTGAAAACCAAGTATGGTTATGAAACTGGACCATTTGAAAATTACACCTTCGATACCCACAGTGACAAGATCACTGCAAGGGTTGACCTGAACATCAACAAGAAGAATACGCTGAACGTAAACTATTATTACCTGAAGTCTTACCGCAATGTACCTCCAAGTAACAGCGGCGCTATCAATGGTAACAGGCAGCCAAGTACTACTGCTATGCCTTTCTTTTCTTCTTCTTACGTGATCAATAACAATTTCAATATTGTTATTGCTGAATTGAATACACGTATCAGTAACTCAGTTTCCAATAAAGTGCAGGTGGGTTACAACCAACTGAGGGATTTCCGCAGCAGCCCCGGTGGTATTTTCCCATTAGTGGATATTGCTAACGGAAACGGAAGCACCTTTACTTCTTTCGGATATGAGCCTTTCACTGCTTTCAACGTGTTGAATACAGACACATGGCAGTTCAATGATATCCTGAACTGGTACAAAGGCAAACACACTTTTACTTTCGGTACACAAAATACCTATAACAAGTTCCGCAACGGTTTTGCGCCCAACTATTATGGTGCTTACCAGTTTGCCAACCTGGATAGCTTCTATAAGAGCGCCAATACAGGATCTTTGAGCGCCAGCCGCTACGAGGTTCGTTATTCAGCACGTAAAAATGGTGAGTTTCCTTACGCAGACGTAGCAGCTTACCAATTAGGCTTTTTCGCCCAGGACAAATGGAGCGCTAGGAACAACCTGGTGATTACTGCAGGCATCAGGGCCGACGTACCAATTTTCAAGCAAAGCTTTATTGCCAATACCAACGCAGATGCCTTAACCTTCCGTAATGGTGTTCGTATACATACCGGTGAAGCTCCAAAGACCTCCATTTTATGGAGTCCAAGAGTTGGTTTCAACTGGGATGTAATGGATAACAAGCAAACACAGGTTCGTGGTGGTTTGGGTATCTTCTCTGGTCCTCCGCCATTTGTGTGGATCAGCAACCAGGCCAGCAACAATGGTGTGGACTTCGGTTCAAAAGTGATCACTTCCGGAGTAGCTTTTTCTCCTGATGTGGATGCTTACCGTCCTTCAGGTGCTGCTGCCAATGTGAGCTATAACCTGGCTGTAACTGACCAGAACTTTAAGTTTCCTCAATTGTTCAGAACTAACCTGGCCATTGATCAGAAACTTCCATTTGGTATCGTAGCCACATTAGAAGGATTATATTCTAAAGACCTGAATGCAGTTTATTTACAAAATGTAAACCTGCCTGCTACAGGTGTGGCCTTAGTGGGATCTGACAACAGGATCCGTTACGACAGTACAAGGATTTATAATACCATCAAATCAGGTAATACTGTTTTAAACACTGCGACAAATCCTGATATTACAGATGCCATCCTGATGAGAAATACATCTAAAGGATATACTTACAGCGCCACTTTGCAATTGCAGCGTAATGTAAAGAACCTGTACACCATGGTAGCTTACACATACAGCAAGAGCAAATCAGTGAATGATGGTGGTTCTATTGCACAATCCATGTGGAGAGACCGCCAGGTATCCGGAGATCCTAATGCTGATGTATTGTCTTACTCCAACTTCTACCAGCCTCACCGCGTGATCGCTGCAGCTTATTACCGTTTTGAATATGCCAGGCACCTGGCCACTTCTATCGGCTTCACTTTTGAAGGAGCTAATGGTGGTACTGCCAGCTATACTTACGGTGGCGATCTGAATAGAGATGGTTTAAGTGGTAATGATTTGATTTATATTCCGAAAGATCAGAACGATATTGTACTGACTACTGAGAACGCAGCAGATACACGTACGGCGGCTGTAATTTGGGGACAGTTGAATACTTATATCAACCAGGACCCTTACCTGAGCCAGCACCGCGGTGAGTATGCTGAAAGAAATGGTTTGTTATTACCATTCTATAAGCGTCTTGACCTGAACTTCTCACAGGATGTAAACCTGAAAGTGAACACCAAGACCAACACGCTTCGTTTTTCACTTGACATCTTCAACTTTGGTAACCTGTTGAACAAGAACTGGGGCGCTACCTATTTCGCCAACAGGACGGCCTTATTGAACTTCAAGAAAGTGGAGACCACAGGTGCCAATGCTGGCAAGCCTGTTTTCAGCTACCCTTATCTTGATGCTGCTAACCAGGTGCCCCTGACCAGCTCTTTCCAAAAGAGCACCAGCCAGGCTTCCCGTTTCCAGGTGCAGTTAGGCGTACGTTATATATTTAACTAAGAACTAAATAGCCTCTTTTAAAAAGCACCCGAAAGGGTGCTTTTTTTATTTTATTGGTGGATCTGGCATGTATTCTTTGCTTTAATACTATAGTAAATTACTTCTCTGTGACGTCTTATCTCTTGCATTCTATTGCGCTCACTCAATTTTCTTTAATCCGAAAAGGGTTTTCCCTATATCGAAAATGTTCTAAGTGGATTTAATACAGTTTTGCAGGTTTTAGATCAACTATGAAGAAGAACACTACATTATTATTTGTATTAATCCTTATTATTTCCTCTGCCAATGCACAGGATCGCTATTTCGCCCGTACTTATACATCCAATGTGCTTCCCAAAGGGAATTTCGATATCGAGCTTTGGCATACCTCCCGCTTTGGACATGAAGGTCAGTACTTTCATGCCATGGACCAGCGTATGGAGTTTGAAGTGGGCCTGGGCAAACAAGTGCAAACAGCCTTCTATTTCAACCGCTATCAAAAAAGCTTTACTGATAGTGCTGATCAAATTGCGCATACCAGCGAGATAGGGTTCAGTAATGAATGGAAATGGAGGGTAACCAATGCAGCCAGTAAGCTGGGCGTAGCCCTTTATGGGGAGCTGGGTGTGAAGGGAGATGAACTGGAGCTGGAAACCAAATTGATCCTTGACCGGTCATTTGGAAAAAACCTCCTGGCCTTCAATGCCATTTATGAGCTGGAAGCAGAGGCGGAAAGAGAAAATGGAGAAAATGAAATGGAGCTCGAAGAAACACCATTGGAGTTTGACCTTGCCTATATGTATAATCTGTCTCTCAATTTGGGACTGGGTATAGAAGTGGTGAATCATAATGATCTCTCCAAAGGCCATTGGAATAACTCTGTACTATATGCAGGTCCCACATTAAATTACCGGGGTGACCGCTGGTTCTTTATTGCTAACTATTTACCACAACTCAGGAACCTGCATAAAACACATGTTTCTCCCAAGAACAGGGTATTAGATGAACATGAAAAAAGCGAGGCAAGGATACTGGTAGGATTTTCTTTCTAAGTACGTTCACAATTAAATAAAGAACCCGTGACCTCCGGATTGAAATGGAGATCACGGGTTCTTCATTTACAGAATCATTTTAATAGATCACAGTCACAGTTCCTTTCTTAGAGAATACCTGCCCTGAGGCACATTGAAAAGATGCCAGGTACACATAGCTGCCTGCCGGCACATTCATGCCCCTGAGTTTTCCATTCCAGGCTGAACCGGCATCTCCCGGAAGAAAGTTCTTTTTCTCAAATACCAGTTCTCCCCAGCGGTTGAAGATGGTAAAAGAGGACACCAGTTTCACGCCGCTGCCCCTGATGGTAAATGTATTGTTCAATGCATCGCCATTAGGTGTAAAGGCATTGGGAATATAGATATGGCTCTCCCCACACTCTGTCACCACCTTTACAGTATCTGCAGCAGCACATTGGTAAGCATTTTTTACAGTAATGATATAATCCCTGTCGGCAGTAGGAGTGGTCATAGGCGAGGGGCAATTACTGCAGCTCAGGTCATTGGCAGGCAACCAGCTATAACTTACTACATCATTGCTATAAACGGGTTCTAAAGCATAAGGAGTGCCGCCTGTCACTACTACATCTGCGCCTGCGTTTACAGATGGCAATGGGTTAACTGTTACCGTCACACTGACTGTATCTTTAAAGCATTGGTAGCTATCACGGCCTTCCACAGAGTAGGTAGTAGTTGAATTGGGTTGGGCAACCGGGTTGGCCATTGTTGTATTGTTCAAACCTGCCGTGTTACCAATCCATTGATAGGAGGCAGCACCTTCAGCCTTTAATTGTACACTCTTACCGCTGCAGATCTCCACACCAGGATTAATCGAAAGCTTCATAGGCGGAGCTATCGTTATTTTGATAGAATCCCTGGTAATGCATCCAAAACCTGATCTTGCCTCCAGGACATAGGTGGTATTCGCAGCGGGTGACGCTACCGGGTCAGCAATCGTGTTATTATTCAAACCCGCCGCTGGTTGCCAGTTGTAGACAGAACCACCACTTGCCTGCAATTGCATAGAGCTGCCACTGCAAAGCACGGCATCTCTTTGTCCCAGGCTGATCACCGGTTTGGGATGAACAGTAAGCTGGTGCAGCGTGGTATCAATGCAGGTACCATTTTTCAACAGCAGTGACACTGTATAATTTCCAGGAACAGTATAGGCTAATGGTGCAGGATTTTGTTGGCTGACTGTGATGCCCTGTCCTAAGTTCCATGACCAGCTTTGCGGAGCAGTGGCTGCTGAACCCAGGAAACTGGCAGTACCACCTTCACAAATAGCATCTGGTCCGCTGATGATACCCTTGATCTTTTCATCCACCAGTACGGTCTTGGTAGTTTCCTTCAGGCATCCGGAAGGAGAGGCCACACGGAAGCGCACGGTATAATTGCCCGGTTGTGTATAGGTGAAGTTGGGCTGTTTGACATTGGAGCTATCCGCAATATTGCCGGTCCCAAAATCCCAATGATAGGACAGGGGTTGTTGTGCCCTGTCAGCAGCTATGCTGGTCACCTGGGGTTGAAAACTGATGTTCGAAACAGTACATGCAGAAGGAATGATCCCTATATTGATCTGAAGGCTGTCGATCACGATCTTATTACCCAGGACAGCGGGAATATTACATCCCTGTGCATCAGTTACCAGGACCGAGGGCGCATATACACCAGCCACTGAAAAAGGATGTATCATGGTAGAGTCAGAACTGGTCTTGATCACTCCATCACCAAAATCCCAGGTGTATTGCCTGCCCTTTTCGCCAGGTGCGTTGAAGCGGATGGACTGTGCCGTGCAACTCATGAACCTGTCGGCAAACAGCGAAGGGGAAGCAGACTTGATCACCACGGAATCCAGTGTGGTATAGGCAGTGCCATTATCACTGTACACGGTGAGCGATACTTTATAGGTGCCCGCGGCGGTGTATAGATGTGTCGGATTGAAAACATTTTCCGACCTGCTGCCATCACCAAAATCCCAGGTCACCTTGCTGGCATTGCTGGAGGTATTGGTAAAGTTGACCAGCACTGGCGGACAGGTACTGTTATTCAGGTAAGAAACGCCTGTGCTAAAAGCAGAATTGATGTATTTGACCACAATCGTTTGCTTCGCCGTATCCGTACAGCCATAACTGGCATTTTTTGCCAATAGCAATACCGTATAGGTACCTGGCTGCGTGTAAGTGTGCTGGGTATTAAAATCAGTAGCGATGCTGCCATCACCAAACTGCCATTCATAGGTGGTAGTGCCCGTATAATTGTCAAAACTGTTGTTATAAAAATTGACTGTTGAATAAGGCGAGATCGTATTGGAAGAAACGTTGAATGCTGCCTGCACACCGCCCACTCTTACATAAGGTGTCCATTTCTGGTCAGTGCAGCCATCAGCATCTTTCACTGTAAGGTACACATCATAGGAATAAGGTTGGGCATAGGTATGAGTGAAAGGGGCGGAAGTTGTCTTGTTAATGGACTGTCCATCACCAAAGCTCCAGTTCCAGGAAGTGATGGGCACATTGTTAGATCCTTTAGAGCTGTCTGTGAACAGCATAGTGGCATCACAGTAAGCAGGCTTTAAACTATAGTTGGCGATAGGTCCCCGTACTTTGATGGGCATATAGTTGGTAGTATCATAACAATAAAAGTGATCAGAACGCAAAATAGCCCGGAACTGGTTGGGACCTCTCTCCATTTGCATCACTTTCAGGTGCATGGTAGGGCCTGGATTGTAATTATCCAATCCATAAGCCCAAACCTCCGCTAACCGTTCCCCACCATATTCATACTTGTAAATACTATACTGTGCCCAATCATAATTAGCCGCCCAGTTGCGCTCCAGGTTATCAAGGGTAATGGTCATTCCATCATAGCTGCACACATTGGTGTTGGCAGCGCTGATCTGTGGTGATTGTTTAAGTAGTACCTGTACCATCATGGAATCTTTTACACTGCAGCCACCATTCACTGTAGTAAGTACCGCTTTATAGGTCCCTGTTTTAGTATAGGTATGTTGAATAGTGTCCTTATAGCTTGAATAACTAGCTGTATTGCCATCCCCAAAGTCCCAGCTCCAGCTACTAGTTTGTTTTGAGGTTTCACTAAAAACCACCAACCCCCTCGTTCCTTCGCAGGTGTTTGTATATCCGCTGATTTTTGGAAAGGGTGGGCTCACATGTATATAAGCTACCTTTTGAATGGTATCAAAGCAATTTTCTATCTGCCCGCTTAGGGTGATGGTATAGGTTCCTTCCTGCTCATATTTATGCGTAGTACCGTTGCTGTTCCACCCATAATGATATTCCTGTCTGCCATCACCAAAATCCCAATACCAGTCCTGGTATTCAGCGCCGGTGGCAGAAAACTGCACAGGAGTGTTGCCGCAGATCTCCGTGCCTGAAACAGAGGTAAAGTCAAACTTAGGCTTGGCTCTTACCCTGATATCATCATAGGTTACAGTGCCGGTGCATCCATTGTTCAATACATAATTCAATGTTACCCGGTGAATGCCTGCCTTATTGAAAACATGTCTTACCTCGGCATCTGTAGAGCTGCTATTATCATCACTGAACACCCATTTATAGGATGCGATGAGATCAGGACGGTTGGCTTTGAATCCCAATGTTAGTCCCAGGCAACCATAACGGTAGTTATTCAACCCTGTTGAATAGAGCAGGTCTATCATGATGTTGGGTTGTCTCAGGTCCAGGTATTGATACCAGGTATTGGAA
Source organism: Bacteroidota bacterium (assembly GCA_023415275.1). GTDB lineage: Bacteria > Bacteroidota > Bacteroidia > Chitinophagales > Chitinophagaceae > Flavisolibacter. The sequence continues at coordinate 45,900 of JAEZLJ010000052.1, read as the reverse complement.
CATCCCTCAGCATTGGTCACAGTTAACATGACATTATAGGTGCTTGCGAAATCAAATTTTTTAATAGGTTCTTTGATAGTCGCATCAGGTGTGGGGCAATTATAGTTACAGAAGAAGTTCCAGCTCCACTTCACTGCATCGCGGGTAGTGTCTTTGAATTGCACATCTACAGGGGTAGCGCAGGGTGAAGCTCTTTCTGCTATCCAGCCATTGAGCTGTGGGGTTTTCTTCACTGTAAAATCCTTGTACACCGTGTCTTTGCAGCCTCCAAATGTATTGATCATCCTAAGCTTATAATTGCCAGGATTATTTATGTAGTAGAACACAGATTGAGGTCCCTGGTAGCTCCACCCATCACTGTATTCAGGAATGTTCCATTGCGTCATGGAAGGTTCAGGCGTGCTACGGTTCATGAATTTCAATTCCTTCCCCGTGCAGAACAGGTCAGGCGCAATGATCTCTGACTGGTAGTTGGCCACATTCAGGTAGCCGGTCATCGTTTTGGTATTGGTACAACCTTCAGAACTTTTCACCTGCAGTGATACATCATAGGTGCCCTTTGTATTGAAGATATGGGACGGTTCTTTGGCCGTGGAGGTGCTGCCATCACCAAACGTCCAGGCATAGCTTAAGGTGCCCGGGCCTTTACTATTGTTGGTAAAGCTTACTGCATCAGTGATACGGCATAAAAAGGTTTGATTGGCCGAAAAGCTGGCCTCCAGCACGGGCAATACTTCTACCAGGCTATCTTTCACCAGCGTGGTCTGGCAACCCACGCTATTAATGACAGTCAGGCTAACAGAAGCCTGTTGGGCAAAACTAAAGCTATGTTGGGCAGAAGGATTGGTGCTTCGCTCAGTATAACCATCGCCATAATCCCAAAAATAGCTCTGAACAATGCCATCCCCTGGTTGCACCGATGCAGAGAATTTGACTGATAAGGGCGCACAACCCTTGGCCACATCTGTTGAGAAATTGATCACCGGCCTTTTATACACAGTTACAGTCTGGGTTTTAACTGAGGTTTTATCCCCTTCAGTCACTTTTAATGTAACAGTATAGCTTTTCTCTTCTGTATAGATGGCTGCCGGATCCTTTTCGGTGGAGCTATTGCCATTGCCAAGGTCCCATTGGAAGCTGGCTGATGCACCGGCACCTGTAGTTTTATTAGTGAAACTGACAGTTAATGGCGCACAACCCGCCGTTTTACTGATGGCGAAATCTGCACTTAATTGAGCATTTCCTTTCATGCTGCCTATGATTGCAAGCAGCAAAAGGATCAGAATCTTTTGCACGGATACGTGAGGCATTATAAGCAGTTTGGTTATAGCGTTCTTCTATAGGGTACCGGGTATGGAATAATACGGGAACAAGATAATATACGAACCCCATATTTGCACCCGTTAGCCCTTGTTTGCCCTTTTTTACCGGCTTAATAGTTTCATCTCCTACCAACTTATTAAGAACCCTTTTAAAGATTGTGCATAAACTGTGGTAAACTTTGGCTCATTATTCTTGTAATTCGCCTCATAGGAACTTAGCTTGCTGTTGCTTATAACCCAACAAAATATTGAACGACTTGATATGGTGGCTAAACCATGAGGGGGAACTGAAAAGTTCCCTTTTTTTATTGACTGTCTCTCCCTTGAGCATTGAAAATTGAGCGTTGAAAATTGAACATTATTTCCCCATCGACCTACAATAAAACCGCTATCAAATAGCTTCTCTGTCCTAAATACTTCGATATTCGAAATTCCTCTTGGCCGCCGTAGCTTTAGCGAAGGAGGATTGTTCGACATTCGACATTCTTCTCCCTTCCTCCTTCCTTGAGCATTGATCGTTGAAAATTGATAATTGAAAATTTTCTCTCTTACCCTTACGATATGCCCCCCAATAAAAAATGAATCTACCACCTACATCCTTCGATATTCGAAATTCCTTGTTCGATATTCGACATTCTCCTCCCTTCTTTCTTAGTCTCTTCGTGAACCTCTGTGCCTCTCTGCCTCTGTGGTTCCACTTCTAATTCGACATTCATCTTTCCTTCTTCGACATTCGACATTCTCCTCCCTTCCTATTATCTTGCAATCCACATACTACCTGCCTATGAAATCTTTAATTGGTTGCCTGCTCTTATTGGTTGTTATGGTCTCCTGTTCCAAATCAAAAGATGTTGAACAGGTGCCTGGCCCCAGCAGCCCGGTTATAACTTCCTACAGTCCTTCCAATCCTACCACAGGCGATCAGCTCACTATAAGTGGTCATTTCTTCGGTACTGATCTATCGGCGGTTACGGTTAAATTGGACAGCACCACGCTGGTTATCCAGTCGGTAAATGACAGTACAGTAGTGGTATTTATCCCGGCCAGCCTTTTATCTTCCGGCCAAAGAACTTACACACTCAGTCTTTACATCAACGGTCGCGTCAGTAACACGCTTACCATAGGTGTTGCCTTTGCTGTTCATGGATGGAGGTATGTCAGCCCCTCCCTGGACATCCTGAACCGCCTTCCTTTAGAGCAGGTGCGTAAGATCGCTTTTTCAGATCCTAATCGTGGCATGATCACAGGGACGGGTATCGTAGCCAGTTCTGTTGATGGTGGTACCAACTGGGGTGGCGTCTTTAATGGAGGCAGCACCCTCGGCATAGCGATGTCTGTGGCCAATGAAGACCATATGTGGCTGGAGCAGGATCGCTTTGATCTTATTTACCGCGACCAGCATGATCCCATCTTTTATCTATTTAATAAAGCTTACCTGGATACCATTACCACGGTGCCTTACTTCCAGGGAAGGGCCATTACCGGCGCCTACACTTACAAGCCTTTCCGTGGTTACCTGTTGAACCAGGAAGGAAGGGTATATAAGGTCAATGGTTCCTTCAGGCCCCAGGATATTTCATTGGAATATACCAGCAGCTATCATACCACTGCTTCCAGCTCTTCTGATGTGCGTTTCTATAGCATCTCCGCATTGGATAGTATGAACATGGTCATGGCCGGCTGGCCCGGAGTGTATCCCAATACCAAATTGGTGTTGATACATAAAAAGAATGGCGTGTATTCCGAATATGACCTGAGCAGCCAGCTGCAATACAGCATTGCCGATGTTCAATTGACCGATCCAAATACTGTGTACATCCTCGATGGTTTTTACAACCTGTTCAAATTCACCAATGGCACACAGCTTGTCAAGCTCCCCGTTCAGGCCTATTCCATATGCTTTACGAGCACCCAGGTGGGATATGCTGCTGCCAAAGACAGGATATATAAGAACACTGATGGCGGACAAACCTGGAACACCGATTTCATCCTGAGAACAGAAGACTATATTTCTGCAATGTGCAGCTTGAACGGTACCGTATGGGCTATTGGAAGGTCAAATGGCGGTTCAGGCAATGGCTTTGCCATTCGATATGATCCTTAAAAGAAGCTGCTTATTAACGTGTATGCTTACTTGTTTTTCAACCTGAAGGTGGCCCTTAGTTTATGGCGGCCACCAGCATTGTCCTTCAGGTCTATGAGCACCCATCCTTCTGTATAGCCCGTACCGGCAGCATCCACATGCGACATATAGTTTTCGTAATTGCCCGAAGATTGATCTATTTCGTAGGCTACCCCATTGACCATGACAGGCCCCGTAAACCAGTTCCACGGACCGGCGGTGAGTGTGCCGCTGTTGATGTTCACACCGGTACCATTCTTCACACTGCTGATATGTCCTCCGGAGTAAGTAATGAATGGAGAGGCGCTGCTGGCATCATCACTGAGGAAATATTTTTTATCATCCAGTGTATAGTTGAAATACAACCGGGTAGATCCTGTGCAGGTATAAAAATTAAGATCATATTCCCTTCCCTGTTGCGCATAGGGTCCTGATCCCAATACCAGCTCCGTTATCCCTCCCTGCCTCACACCTCCTGCATTCAGGATACTTACATACACACCATCATATCCACCCTGTAAAAATAAAGAGGTGGTAAACCTGCCATTTACTACGGGTACATAGTACTCACGGGGCAGCACATTCGAAACGGATATCAGGGCAGTGCCATTCTGTACCAGGGCACCATTACAGTCATACACACGGCCATAAAGGGTGGTCAACCCGGGGGTTGTTTTTACAGGTATGTTCACATCCAACTCGGAAGCTGTAGAGAAAGATCCTATTTCCTTTGTTTTATTCAAGGGGTATTCATCCTGGTAGTTGTACTGATCGGGGTAAACATAGAGCGACAACTTTTCATTGGCAGGCACAAACAATATTCCACTACCATCAGCATCTGTTCTGCCTGTGGCCACTTCCTGGTCATTTACCTTAGCTACCAGTTTCATATTGGTGAGTGTGGAGGCACTGTCCGAACGCAGGTTCACTTTCAGGTACACGCCTGTAACGGGCAATGCAATATTCCAGAGCGTGCTGCTTTTAATAGGCACCACATAGGTATTATTCACTTTTTTAGCCATGGCGCTGCGCACCCACTTCCAGTTTTCATATTTATAAGAAGGCATTGAATCTGGCGCTGTGGCCAGCATAGAAGGCTGTATAGGAATGGTCAGCTTCACATCTTTGTCTGTAGGAAATCCTGTGGCCAGCCAGTAAGATCCATAGGAGCGTAGGAACCAACGCTTTTTGATAGAATCCACGCTGAAGTCAGGCATGCTTAACGCAAATCCCTTCGCTACCGGGTTCAAATAGGCTGCGTATCCATATCCCTGCAGCCCTCCATTAGGATAATCGGCGGGTGCCAAAGGGCCATACGAAACACTGCCACCAGCGGGAAGCCAATAGTAGCCATTGTCCGCTCCCGAACTGGCGCTGTACACCAGTTCCCTTGGTATCACCGTAGCGTCAGCATAGTTTTGGAAAGAAGTGGTGATCGGGAACACCCGGGGGGTATGAAAATAATACAGGTCCGAAACAGTCAGGTTATTGTATTCATACAACTGTGTCCTGAACAGGTCAGTTTGTATCACACCGCTGCTAAAAGCATTATACTGCAGGTTGTAGCTGCTGTATTTTCCATTGATAGACAATTGCACCGGGTTGTTAGCCTGGTTGTTACTGTGCATATAGGTGATGACAGAAGTATATACAGGGGTGGAAGGCGTAACAGGTGTATAATCATACGTGGGATCAACAGGGTTGGGATTATTGGGTTCACCGGACTTTTTACATCCGCTTAGCAGGATAAGAAAAAAAGCACAGGCAGCAATTGTTTTCATAGCCATGGTTTTGGTTCTTCTATTCAAGGGAAAGTTTATCAACTAATCCTTGAATAGAAGTATGTATGAATGTTTTTTTTCCTGAAAACACTCATAAACAGCCTCAAGATAGTGTTCAATTGGAGATTTTTCAAGTGGGACCATATGCTGCACCCGGCAGGCGATATACGAAATACCTACAAAGGGGTATATAGATTCTTGCACCTGGGTTCTATTTTCGCCAACTAAATCAAAACCAATGAAAACTGCTTCCGGCCGTTTACAAGCGGGCAGATTATTGCCCCTGCTCTCGTTCCTTTGTCTTTACCTGGTAAGCTGCCAGAAAAGCAGTTCCAATCCTGAGCCTCCCCCGGCACCCACAGATTTGAGCCTGTCCGTTTCCGTGTCACAGGCTGCTCCTTACCAGTTTATCAAATTGCAGTTGGCACCCGGTACCCAACCTCAAAGTCTTACCACCACCACAATTCCTGTGCATATAGGCACAGCAGTGGTTGACGCTTATGCCGACACTAAGGCATTTGCTGCCAACACCTATGCTTATTATGTTATGGTTCCCGAGCTTTCTGCAGGCACACAGGAAATTACCATGACCGTAGCTGATGGCAAAGCAGCCAAAGGATCCGTAAAGCTCACGGTATTCAATAAACTACCAGATGTTGACCTCTATATCAAGAACCAGCAGGACAATGCCTTAAAAGAAGTAACGGATGCCAAAGCCGCTAATGATGCCCAGGTACAATCGGGAAATATGCGTGCCTCCACCCGCGACAGCCTGAATGCATTCCTGCAACAGTCCTACAATAAGAACAAGGCCATCATAGATGTATTGCCTGCTGATGAAAAAAGGGCCTATGCACAACTTATCGAAGCCAACAAAAGCTGGCTGAACGATTTTAAGCAGGTGTTTATCAATAATCCTTTAAGCAACTATCGGGAGAATACCCAGGGAGATTGCGAAGAGCTCAGGCGCCAGCAAAAGATCTTTTGGGATAATGGTGATATTGGCAACGCCAATGATTTAAGAGTGGACGCGGAACAATGTGAGGCCCAAAGAGAACGCCTAAGGCTGGAGGCAAGTAATGCTTTTACGGGTAAGTTGAAAGAAGCCTTCCATGCAGCCAATGAAGAGCGTAAGAATACCAGTGGAAGGGTGAAGGCAGCATGGGCATTTGTATCCACTTTTGCCACCGAAGCCTCGAAAGGCTTGTTCGAAACTGTTACAGGGATCAAGGATGTGGATGATCCATTTGCAGTGCTGGAAATTGATGATACCCAACAGCAGCGGATCACCGCGCAGGAATTTGAGCTGGATAAAGACTATGCCTATAGCGCGGGCCTTCAGCTGGTGAACCTGAATAGCCAGAATGCTGCTGCCTTTCCTGATTTTACAGGCATTATCAATAGCATCAACAATTATAATATCGCAATGACGGATCTGGGCCAGTTCCTGCCTTATGTACCCGAGATGCATGTGCCGGCTGCTAAAAATGAAAAGCTGTATGTCTCCGGTTACACAGTTGACCAGGTGAGTGACAACCGTGTCAGCGTAGAGATCAGGGATGGTGCAAAAGGCAAACTGATAAAAGTAGGTTTGAAAACACCTGTTGTGGAAAGCGTGATTAATTTCACTTTCCGGGTAAACTATACCAGCAATTATGGTAATGGATCAAAGCAAATACAGGCCACTTTAAATATCCCACTGGATAAAATGCTCGTGAGAGCCAGCCCTTTTACTATTACTACCTGGGTAGAAGGGGGTGTGGACCTGTTTACTATGCATGAGTACTGGCGTTGGAAATGTGGCACTACAGAGTACGTCAACAAGGACCAGCTTTTGTCGGCTTCTATAAGCTTTGCAAATGGTGGCACTTGTAATGTTACAGAGAAGTACCATGAAATTTATTATGATAATCCAGGTACCACCTGTGCCACGGTAAGAAAGGTGGACCAGGAAAAAACATATAACACCACATCCACCTGGTCCGCTGATAATGCAACCAAAATGATCACGGTGACCTTTAAAGATGAACAGGGACAGGATAAGACACTGACCGCTCCTGCCGTCATTCAAAACGGCGTGCTGACCATCAGCGGTGGCGGTGCTACCCTTGCCATGAAGAAGATGTAATAGCAGTTTATGAATAAAAAATCCGGGATATGCTCCCGGATTTTTTTATGGCTGATAGATAATTGAGACGTTAATAAGTTGACCCGGGGCTTGCTAATTGAAGCAAATAGGCTCCTTATATTTTTTCTTTTATTCTTTTCCGGATTGGGGAGCACTCGCACGCGTTGTATCTTGATTTCCTTGCGAGGTTCTCTCTCATTAACCCACAAGGCGTACCTACGACACGCTGTTTCCCATTTCCTATTTTATAGCTACCAATTAAATGTTACTACCGGAACATAGCAGACCCATTTAACACTTTAATCGCTCTTCACTTAGACATTGAGCATTGAACATTGATTATTGAACATTCTTTCTCCCCCCCCTAACATATACCCGCACCAAATAATGCCTCTCCCAAACCTTCGAAATTCGAAATTCCTTGTTCGATATTCGATATTCTTCTTCCATAATATTCATCCTGGTTCTACTTCATCTTCCTCGTAGCCGCGATGCTCATCACGCTATTAGTAGGCGGGAACAACCTGCCGCTTTCCAGTTTGCGGATATGCATAGTGATAGCGCTGGTTTGATTCCGCAGCGTCCAGTTCAATCCCTTATAACCTTTTTCAATGATGATGCCTGGTCCCCCAGGATCAGCCGACCATTTGCCTTTAAAGGTTTTACCATCCATGGTCTTCCAGGTATAGGTACCATTGGCCAATACCTGCAATACATCAGTGGCTGTATGATAGGAATATTCATTATGCTCGTAATTGCCTTCCGTGCGCGTATTGACGGCCATTACTTCACCCAGGTTCCAGGTGCCGATAAACCAATTGCTCCACCAGCCTTCGCGCGACAAACCCACTACCTCGCTCCAGTCCATCCATTCCGGCCAGTTGTACGCATCCGGAACAATTAAATATTTATTCTCGCCTGTGGCTGCATTCTTTGTGGCAGCATTATAAGGCACGCCTAATTCTTTAATGGTACCACGCTTCCAGCTTCCGGCAAAGAACAAGATGGAATCTTTTGGCTGGTAGGTGCCCAATGCAGGCCATGAGGTAGTATTGTTGGCCCCATTTGCCTTTACTGGTGTTGGGTTCACTTGTTTATTCTTAACAGGAACGGGTTGGGCGGCCACCGCAGGCGCAGGCTTATTCCCATTATTGTTTTTCAACCGGCTTTCAAACACCTTCACCACTTCTATAGCACCAAATGCACGCGCACGGTCAAGTGCCGTTCTGCCATTATTGTCTTTCAGTTCAGGCTTTGCCCCCTGGTTCAACAGGTATTCCACCACCTCAGGTTTATTGGCAGAAGCGGCCGCCAGCAGGGGTGTCAAATAAGTATAGGACAACTGGTAATTGACATTGCCGCCGCCAGCTACAATGCTTTTCACTTCCTCCAGGTTGCCGGCATCGGCCTCCCTTACCAGGGCATCGCCCTTGAAGGTGGCATCATATTTAGCCCATGGGCCCGTCTGTGCATGAAGTGCAGTAGAAAATAATACAAGGACAATGGCCAGGATACGAACAGCAGTTTGTTTCATTGGTTTAGAATTGCCCGACAAAATAATAATTATTCAGATGTATGGTGAAAAAATTGGTGTTGTCATACGCTCTTATTTTCTACACACGGGGCCTACCCATGCGCGTGCCTTGAGCATAGAGGGAGACCCCGTGTAATTCAATGGAAAAGCTCTATACAAAGAATCCCGGGGTCCCTCTGGCTATCGCACAAATCCCAAACAGAGTAGACCCCGGGTGGAAAGTAAATAATCTTCCCCTATACGGGGTCTTCTCACGCGCGTGCCTTGAACTTAGGGGGCGTGTATTATTTGCGGATATTCCTTAAGTTAATTCTATGGCAGTAAGAGTTTAACAACAATGCGATAGCGCTATTTATTATTTCGTTTCTTTTCCACACGGGGTCTACCCAAGCCTGGGTTTTGTGCATAGCGGGGGACCCCGTGTAGTTTAGAACTATTAACTTTAACTTAAAGCAATGGCGGTAAGGGTTCAGCAGCAATGTAATAACAGTATTTATTTTATTTCTTTTACATGCTTCAATTGGATATCATTATTTGAGTTAGCTAATACCTATCCTGCTATTTACAATTGGTTTGAATACTTGCGTAAAAATGATAGTTCAATTATAGGATATGTAATCATGCCAAACCACTTGCACGTATTAATTCAATTGCCACCAAAATTAAAAACTGTCAATCAGGTTGTAAGTAATGCCAAGCGGTTGTTGGCCTATGATATCATCAGAAACCTTGAGCAACAAAAAAAGGAAAATTTATTGCAGCAATTATATGATGCGGTAAAGCCCAATGAGAGAAAGAAAGGACAACGGTATAAAGTATTTCAGGAAAGCTTTGATGCAAAACTTTGCTACAGCCCTGAATTTGTATTCCAAAAACTTAATTATATACATTATAATCCAGTAAGAGGAAAATGGACTCTTGCTCCTGATTTTTCACTTTATCCTCATAGTAGCGCAGGTCACTATTACGGAACTAAAGTAAATATGTATAAGAACATCAAATCCATAGATGAAATTAAAGAACCAGTATAGAATCCCGGGGTACCTCTGGCTATCACATAAAATCCGAGAGTAGACCCCGGGGGTGTAACAACTTACACGGGGTCTACCCACGCGCTGCCTTGAACCTAGCGGAGACCCCGTGTAATTCAATGGAAAAGCTCTATACAAAGAATCCCGGGGTCCCTCTGGCTATCGCACCAACCCACACAGAGTAGACCCCGGGTGGAAAGCATTTCTTTTGAACCTTCATCGTCCACACGTAATATACCTATTATCGGAATCCTGCATAGGGGAATTCCCCATGTTATATAGAAGTACACTCTTAGGACCTCGGGCGGCCGCACCAATCCAGCTGCCATAAACAATAAACAAAAACACCACCCTTAGTTGATGGATTGCCGCATGGATGCTTGTGGTAAATATTCTCTGTACATCCTTCTGCCGCTGTGTCGTCGTGGTTCAATCCTTAATTTTCTTCATCCGCTCTAACTATAAAACATAATGCTTAAATTCCATATTCAATCAGATGGAAAACGAAAAGCATCATCAACCATAGTTCTCTAAACAAATATTAAATATTACCTCTTAAATATTAAATCGTCTATGTCTTCACGCAGGGAATTCATCACACAGCTTGGCGGTGCCACCGCCCTGGGATTTTTAGTATCCGCATGCTCCAGTTCCAAAGCGGCAGCTACTTCATCCTCACCCTTCTTTTACGAGATATCGCTGGCTGAATGGAGCCTGCACAAAGCTTTACAGGCCAACAAGATCACCAATCTTGATTTCCCGGGCATTGCCAAAAACCAATATGGCATCAGCGTGGTGGAATACGTGAACCAGTTCTTCAAGGACAAGGCGAATGATACGAAGTACCTGAACGACCTGCTCACCCGCTGCAAAGACAATGGTGTAACCAACCACCTGATCATGTGTGATGGCGAAGGTTCGCTGGGCGATCTGGATGCTGCCAAAAGAAAACAGGCTGTGGAGAATCATTATAAATGGGTGGACGCTGCCAAATATTTAGGCTGCCGTACCATCAGGGTCAATGCTTTTGGTGATGGCAGTGCCGATGATGTGCAAAAGGCAGCTGTAGAAAGCTTATCACAACTGGGAGAATATGCGGGTAAAGTGGGTCTCAACGTGATCGTTGAAAATCATGGGCACTATACTTCCGATGGCAACTGGATGGTAGGATTAATGAAAGGCGTGAACAGGAGCAATGTGGGTGTGTTGCCTGACTTCAATAATTTCTGTGTGAAAAGAGAAGGGGGCGGGACGTGGAGCGGGAAATGCATTGAGGAATATGACCGCTACAAAGGCGTGAAGCAAATGATGCCCTATGCCAAGGGCGCCAGCGCCAAAACCATCGATTTCGATGCCAATGGCAATTGCATTGAAACCGACTATGTGCGCATGCTACAGATCATTAAGGACTCTGGTTTCAAAGGTTATATAGGTATCGAGTATGAAGGCGAAAAGATCAGTGAAGACGAAGGCATCCGCAAGACAAAGGCCTTGCTGGAAAAAGTGACGCCGATGCTGAGTTAAGGGAGGGAAGAATGAAAAATGTAAAATGTAAAATGTAAAAAGTTGATAGCCTGACGGGTTGAAAGGTTTAAAAGTTGACGGTTTACAAGTTGACAAGTTTACAAGGGAAAGAGGATCAGTAAGGCATGTAATAAGAGACTGCTTCGTTCCTCGCAGTGACGGTAAATTATAAACGTCACGTCCTTTTTAGTTAAGAAGCGTGGATGCTTGTCCCGCCATAGGCGGGATCATTGCGAGCCGCAGCAAGGGCTATGTGCACGGAGCGCCGCGGCAATCCCTTTAAAAAGAGAAAGTCAAAAGTCAAAATTAAAAAGTAAAAATCTGTATATCGGCGTGGCAATCCCTTTTTGGATACTTTTAAAATGAGACTGCTTCGTGCCTCGCAGTGACGAGTCATAGAGATTCGTCCTCGCAGTTGCTCCCCTTGAAATTTGATTATTGATCATTATCTATCCATCCACCTAAGAAAAGCCTGCAATCAAAAACCCTCTCCGCCCTAACCACTTCATTATTCAATATTCCTTGTTCGACATTCGACATTCCAATTCCCTTTTTCTTTCTCCCTTGAAAATTGAGCATTGAAAATTGATTATTGATCATTATCTATCCATCCACTTAAGAAAAGAATGCTATCAAATAGCTTCTCAGTCCTAACCACTTCATCATTCAATATCCTTGTTCGACATTCGACATTCCAATTCCCTTCTTCTCTCTCCACTTGAAAATTGATTATTGAAAATTGATTATTGATCATTTATCTACCGCATCCACCTAAGAAGAGACTGCTATAAAAAAGCTTCTCAGTCCTATTCACTTCATCATTCAATATTCCTTGTTCGATATTCGACATTCAAATTCCTCCACAACCTAAAATATGTCCTCAATAAATAATGCTTCTCAGTCCTAACCACTTCGACATTCAATATTCCTTGTTCGATATTCGACATTCTTCCCCTACTTCCCCATCCATTCCTTAAACTCTCCCGCCTTGTCCCTGCTGATCAGCACCTCTTTTTCAGACTCAGGGTGCAGCTCTATCTTCAGCTTGCCATTGAAGTAATTATGTATTTGCGCTATGGAATGAATGCTGACAATAAAGCCACGATTGGCCCTGTAAAACTGGTGGCCATCCAGCATATGCTCCAGTTCATCCATCGTATAGTCCACTACGTATTTAGCGTTCGACTTTGTCTTGAAGTAGATCAGTCGCCCATCCGCAAAAAAATAGGCAATATCATTCGTTTCCACCGACACCAGCCGCTGTCCTTTTTTCACCAGGAACCTGGTGCGCCAGGGCGATTGCTGCTGCTGCATCTTTAATTCCCGCACCACTGCCTGGATATCAATTGCTGGTTGTGCAGCAAACTTTTCCTTGTACCTCTGGTACTTATCCAGGCTGGCCTTTAGTTCTTCCTGCTTCACAGGCTTCAACAGGTAATCAATACTGTTTACCTTAAATGCTTTAAGCGCATATTCATCATAAGATGTAGTAAATATCACGGCACTCATCACTTCCACCTGGTTAAAAATGTCAAAGCTCTGGCCATCACTCAATTCAATATCCATTAGTATAATATCAGGCTGCTCATAGGCGCTGAGCCACTCCACAGATGCGGCAATACTTGCTGTGGATCCCACTACGTCAATAGCAGGATCTATGCTTTTGAGGTGCTTGCACAAACGCTCCACACCCAATGGTTCATCTTCTACGATCAGTACTTTCATATAGCAGTTTGAATAAGAGGAAGTATTACGGTAAAGGCAGTATTGGTCTTAGTAATTTCTACGGCTGGTTGGTTAAGCAACTGGTATTTGGCAACGATATTGGCCAGCCCCACGCCATTGGAATCCATTGGTTTGGGTTTAGGCTGCAGGTTGTTGGTAACTACCAGTGATTGATCACGTGTGTACAAGCGCAATTGTAAGGGTGATTCCGGTGACATGATGTTATGTTTTACCGCGTTCTCCACCAGCAGTTGAAGCGTCATGGAAGGTATGGCATAATCCTGCACATGGGCATCTATTTCTAATGCCGGCTGAAAGCCATCTCCAAAACGTGTCTTCAACAGGTTGATATAACTCTCAATGAATTTCAGCTCTTCATGCAGGGGCGATAGCACTTCTTCATTATTCCGCAACAGGTAGCGGTACACCTGGCTCATTTGCTCTACAAACTCATTGGCCTTATCAGGGTCCCGGGTTACCAGGGTAGAAAGTGAATTGAGGTTGTTAAATAAAAAATGTGGGTTCACCTGCTCCTGCAGGGAGTCAAATCTTCTTTGCAGGTTGGCCTGCACCAGCACTTCCTTTTCATTTTCTATGCGCCTGATCTCCCTGTTCACAAAAAACATTTCATAACTGGCAATAAAGGGCCAGACAGCCAGCATCGAGTTGAAAAGATTATTCCATATGAAAGTATGAAAAGGAGGCGCGGGCTCCGGGAAGAACCATCCCTTTGAATAGAAATAAAGTAATCGCAGCGGCATGGTGATGGCATAACAACAGCAAAATATCACCAGTATGCGCCTGCCCATGGAGGTATCTGGCAACAGCTTTTTATAGGCTTTTAAAAATACCACCCGGTTCAGCTCCCAAAAAAGGATCACGAAAAGCAATCCATAAAGTGGGTAACTGCTGGTCATATAAAATGAGTTCAGGTCCAGGCCATTTGTCACGCTGATCACGAAGGTCAGCAGGATCATACCGATACGAAACCCTATATTATTTTGTTTAAGCATAACGTGTACCTGGTTTGATGTTCATATATGCCGTTTCTTTTTCCTGGCTGTCCTGGGGTACCAGCAGCGGAAGCTTCACTGTAAAGATTCCATCCTGCTGCCATATATCCACACCGTCAATACCTGCTTGTTTATACCTGGATATGATGTAGTTCAGTCCTGATCTTTCCGTGGCTGCTACCAGGTGCCTGGGTTGATAATTGTTACGTACCAACAGGTATTGATCTTCTGTACTGATGGAAATAAACAGCGGTTGTTCTGCAGAAAGGATGTTGTGCTTTACCGCATTTTCCACCAGCACCTGCAGCGATAAAGGAGGTAGTTCATGTTGCATCCATTGCTCTTCTATGTCCAGCGCCAGGTGCAGGTTTTGTCCAAAGCGGATCTTCAACAGCTCCATATAAGAGCAGATGAAGGCATGCTCCTGTTGCAGGCTGGCCATTCCTTCATCATGGTTGCGCAATAGGTAGCGATATACCGTTGATAATTCTTCTACAAAATGTTCAGCTAGTGCGCTGTTCTCATAAATGAGATAGGTAAGGGTATTAAGGTTGTTGAACAGGAAGTGTGGATTCACTTTATGTTTCAGGCTATCCAGTTGCTGGTGCATTTGCTGGTTCAGCAGGTCATTCTTTTCCTTTTGTGACTGTCGCAGCAATTGCTGGTAATAACAGGCTTCATACATACCTGTAATGATCCAAAGCATGATGCCTACACCCGTGGCATATCGTATAAGATCTATTGTTGACATGGGTGGCGCTGCCTGGCCGGGCAGTGTGCCACTGTATAATATGATAATGTTGAATGGATAAATGATCACCAGTGAGACCAGTCCTGTCAGCAGTATCCTTTTTACAGATTGTTCTATGGAAGGATAAAGCTTTCTGAATCTTTTCACTACTAAAAAGGTCAACAGCCAGATGAAGCTGATACCGAGAACGCTGAATAAGAAGTTGAGCAGCTCTGTTTTGGTGTGAGGCACCTGTGGTCCGTCAGGTCCTACCCATTGCAGTAAGATCAATGTGGTCAGACCAATACGTGTGACCCATTTATCATTTTGATTTTGCTGCTTCATCTGTTAGTAATGGTTCCTGTTCGCTTCTTTTTATTGATGAAAAGAACCCGGTTGCAAATAATCATTCTTTCCCTGCTTCAGCAATGGTTATACGCTTCAAAGGACCATATTTATGTCTGAAACGTCGTTTTCCATGCCTGGAATTTTCCAGGATTCAATCAGCTGAAACCTTTGCCAGTCCTGCCATTCGGCCTCCCTGCTTCACTACTCAATATACTACGTTTTGCGCAGCTTTTTCATCGTTTCAAAAGGCTTAGCCTTGACCCCGGGCTTTTCGCAATGGAGATTTGCCGGATAAAAATCAACTAAAACCTTCTGTTATGAAAAAGACACTTTTATTACTTACCATTTCAATGCTCTGGCTGCACTCATCCCATTCGCAGGAGCTTCCAGACGACATTTCTAAAAAAGAACTCCAGGCGTATAAGCCTAAGTTTGGACTGAAGCTGGGATATTCAGTGGCTCACATATCCGGCACCTCCATCCATTTCTCACCTGGCAGCAAAGAAGGATGGAATGCTTCTGTTTTTTACGGACCTGTTTCCAATGGGCTGGGCTACAGGACTGAGCTGGTATTCTCCCGGCAGGGCTTTTCTTTTGACGATGCAGGCAATAAACAGGATGTGTTACAGGATTACATCTATATGCCTCACCTCACCACTTTTACCATTGCGCACCGGGTGCAGCTACAAGCTGGAGGACAGGTGGGCTACCTGCTCAATGCCAGGCATGGATCGCAAACCAATACTTCCGGAGAGGAAGAGCAATTGACCACTTATATGAACCGGGTTGATTATGGTGCCGCATTGGGCTTTGAACTGTATCCTTACAAAGGCCTGCTGATCGGCGCCCGCTATAATATCAGCATGGGCAACCCTTATAAGAAAATGGCGGAGGGGGAGGGCGGCACCGCTGCAGCGCCATTTCCGCTGCCCTTTAATCCCATAGATTTTAAAGGCAGGAATGCAGTACTCCATTTTTTTGCCGGCTACCGGTTCTGACCCTTTTGTCATACTCTCAATAATCTTCATAAAAATAAAAATCAACATCATGAACAATCGTACACTCGGCATCATTGCCATGGCAGGTGCTCCTTTTTTATTGATCGATACAATCACGGGCGGCTTCAACCCTTACAGCCATAGTAGCATGACCGGGTTATTCGGCCTCATATATATGGCAGGCTGGATGTGCTCCCTGGTAGCACTAAAGCGCAGTGGCGCCTATGGCGAAGGCAAGTGGGCCAAGATCATTTATACACTCCAGCTATGCCTGTTGGTCCTTGCCAATGCCTGGAATACTTATGAATTGATACGGCCGGGGGCAGGCACCACCCTGTATTATATTTTGGATGCCTGCTGGCCTTTGAGCAATACCTGTATGCTGATCACCGGCATCACCATTGCACGGAAAGGTGTTCTGCAAGGTTGGAAGCGCTACATGCCTTTACTGGTTGGACTTTGGCTGCCCATCGGCTTCCTGCTATGGGCCCTTTTTGGAAGCCGTACCACCGCCATGCTATTATGGGTAAATATCTATTCAGCTGTTACCTGGGCTTTGATGGGTTACAGTGTATTCACTTCTCGAGTCAGGAAAAATAGTAAGCCATACACTACAAAAAAAGAACAACTGGCAGTGACTGGTTTGTAATTTATTACACTAAAAAGATAAAGGTGCAGCCATGATCCTTGAATGGAGGTTGCACCTTTTTTGCCTTAACCCTTGTCAATTAGCAAGCTCTCAACCTTTTTCAAAGATTTTAACCTAATTGTGTAACATTATACTCCACAAAGCGACTATTCATACAAACTAACCGCATTTGTCACGGCAGGAAATAGAAAAGCAGTTCGAAAAGCATATTCGTGAAAATGAATTGCTGATCTATAAAGTATGTCGCATGTATGCTTATACGGATGCTGACCGGCAGGATCTTTTCCAAGAGATCGTGATCCAGCTTTGGAAGGCCTATGGACACTTTAAAGGCAACTCCCGCTTCAGCACCTGGTTATACAGGGTGGCCATCAACACGGCCATCACAGGTCTGAGAAAGAAAAAGGATTTTATCGACAGCTATGAGCCGGCCAACCTGCCCATCAACAGGGGAGATGACACCTCCGCACAGGCAGAGGAGGAGCGCATGCAACAATTATATACAGCCATTGCCGCGCTGAACCAGGTAGAAAAAGCTATCGTAATGCTTTATATGGAAGACCGCAGCTATGAAGAGATGGAAGAGATACTGGGGATGTCGCAGGGTAACCTGCGCGTGAAAATGAGCCGCATCAAGGATAAATTACGCCAACTGACAAAAAGCAATTGATCATGGAACTCGATGACCTGAAACAATCGTGGAACGAAACGCCGCCAACAACACCAAAAAATAAAAACATCATGGAAATGATCCAACACAAAAGTTATGGCCCCGTGGCCGCCCTGAAAAGAGGGTATAGAAGGCAAATGGTCGTTATGGCCATCATGCCCTTTGTTTTATTGCTTACCAATGCGGCTGACATCAGCAAGCCACTTACCAGTGTGCTCTACTGGACCTATGTGGTATTTGCCATCGGCGTAATATGGTTTGCCTATTACAACTACCGCATTGCAGACAGGATGCAGGATATGAACGGCATGGTGAAAAGCAACCTGGAGCAACAGGTGTTGCTGTTGCAGACAAGGCTGCGCTGGAAGATCATTGGCTTGCGCATCGCCCTGCTATTCTTTATTGTTCTCATCGAGGTGCTTCCATATTTTCAGCACTACCGCATGCTTGATAAATGGCATTCCTTACCCATCCTCACCCGTTATGCAGTGTATGTTGGCTTTTTTCTCTTCCAGTATTTCCTCAGCCCTGTAGTATTGCAACGCAAGTTTGGGAGACACCTGAATTATTTGCAAGCGCTACTGAAGGAATTTGATCGATGATGGAGAGAGAGAGGCCACTAAGGCGCTAAGGCACAAAGGGTAAGTGGATAAGTTTAGAAGTTGACAAGTTGATATGTTGACAAGTTGAGAAGGGATAGAGGACCTAGGGGTTCTAATTAGAGACTGCTTCGTACCTCGCAGTGACATCTAATTCCATCAGTCATTGCGAGGCGATGCCGGGCCTTTGTGCATGGGCGCCGTGGCAATCCCTTTTAGAGCAAGTCAAAAGTCAAAATTAAAAAGTAAAAAACTGTATCGGGTGGCAATCCCTCTTAGGCAGTAGTTCTAATTAGAGACTGCTTCATTCCTCGCAGTCTCTCCACTTGAAAATTGAGCATTGAAAATTGTTTATTGATCATTCTCCAGCCATCCACCTAAGAAAAGACTGCTATAAAATTGCCTCTCCATCCTAAACCCTTCGACATTCGAAATTCCTTGTTCGATATTCGACATTCAATTTTCCTTGTTCGATATTCGACATTCATTTCCCTCTCTCTTCCATTTTCAGCCTGATCGAAAACATCGTTCCTTCTCCTTCAATGCTGGCTACTTTGATGCTGCCTCCATGCAGTTCAATGATCTTTTTGGTAATGGCCAGTCCAAGGCCTGTGCCTGGGTATTCAGCTTTATGATGCAGCCGCTCAAACGATTGGAAGATCTTCTCATAGTATTCCTCTTTGATGCCAATGCCATTATCGGCCACATGTATCCAGGCATGACCGTCCACGACATCTGCGTAAATATCAATTTCAGGCCGCTGTTTATTGAACTTGAGCGCATTGTTCACCAGGTTGTAAAACACCTGCACCAGGTAGTGATCATTACCTTGTACAGTGGGCAAGGGTTCCACACGCACCACTGCATCCTTTTCCTTTATGGTCAACTCAAGGTTTTCCAGTGCGGTACTAACGGTCTTGTTCAGGTCAATGGGAGACAGCTCTATCTCGTTTCTCAAAGAAGACAGTGTCAGGATATCCTTGACCAGGTTTTGCATGCGACTGGATGAATCTATGATCTTTTCAGCATAGCGGCGGCTGGGTTCATCAAAGTTGTGCTTATTGCGGTCGTTGAGAAGAGCAGTGAAAGCAGAGATCTTTCTCAATGGCTCCTGCAGGTCGTGCGAGGCAATGGAGGCAAAGGCCTCAAGGTTACGGTTGGCCTCAGCCAATTGCCTTTCCGTTTCCTTACGCAGCGTGATCTCGTTTTCCAGCTCAATGATTGTTTTTTGGGAAAAAGCCTGAGGTAATACTTTAACCAGGTAGTACACGGTAAGCAAGCTGGTAACACCTGTTAAGAAACGCACCAGTGCATTCACACGGTACATGGGTATCCAAAACATCATGGCATCCAGGAAGTGCGTAGCTCCGCAAAGCAGGATGAAGGCTGCAAACCAGAGGTAGGCTGCCTGGAAGCGTATGGTGGGCTTTTTCTTAAAGTAATACCGCAGGATGATCAGCGGGATTAAAAAATAGGCCAGCCAGATCATCAGGTCGCTGGCAATATACAGCCAGCCATGAAAATCGGTCCAGTTGCCACAACGCCAACGTGCCGGCCATTCACTGGTGGAAAATAAATTCCTGAAGAAATCAATGACCTGGTTCATACAGGAGTAGCTGATTTTTGATGGTGTTAAATATAGGGAAGAATCAAGGACAACAATCAAGAACCTGAATGGTTGCGCGCATCAAAACATTGATCAGGAAATGCTGAGGTTATACCCGTCCATGGCCACTTCCCGTCTCCTCCCTACCTACTCCCTATCAACTACCTACCTGCCCTATAGATACTGCGTGGTGATCACGCACTAAGTATAGCCTAAACAGGAAGCTGATAGCTAGTTGACTGCCCTTTACCTACAAGGTACATCTATGTTCCCAAGCTCCCGACTCCAGACTTCTGACTCCCGACTACCGACTAACCCTCCCGGCCAAAACCGGTCATTTCCGGCCAAATCGGCCATAATCGGCCATGGTGTTTGATTGAGCAAATAGATTAAATCATATTGCAGGCAATTAAAACCAATATCATATGGCAAAGCAAGTAGGACATATAAAGGCAGTGGGCACAGTAGATGACAATGTGAACTTTTATTATAGTGAACTAGATGGGTATTTAACCAGGCTATTGCCCGGAGTGGACACCAAACGCTTCTGGAATGATCCTGCCTTTGAAGGAAGCAGGAGAAGTGCAGAAAGGTTTAAAGTGGGTAATATTATGTCTTCCATTATCTACCGTTTTGTACCTGTAAAAAGAAGGTATACGCATTTGTTTAAACAGGTAAGGACACTATCGCTGATATGCTTAAAGCAGGGTATGGAAAAGAAAGAGGTATTGACAGCTTTATTCAACTTCCTGGAAGAGCAAAAACGTATATCCCTTTCCCGCCAGCAGTTTGAACTTCTATTATCCTCCTTTGAAGTGGAGTTGGAGACCAGGCTCAGTGAACCAAAGCCTGAGAAGGTAAAGAAGATAAAGAACAGGATTGATATTAAGGTATCTAAACCCTTATCAGAAGAAGAACTAGAGTTCTTAGCGCTTTATATGGATGATTATGAGTGGACCATCAGGTTCGAAGGGGAATTCCCGCCTAATTACCAGGTACCATTATTCCTGCTTAAGCATGCAGCATGAAACAGTTTGTAATTTGTGATTTGTAGTTTGTAGTTCTTTAGGTTGAAGAGTATTAATTATTGCAATGGCCGTTAATATTGTCAATTGTTAATGGTTAATTGGCTATTGATGTCTTAGGTGGGAGCGTACTTTATAGTGTAATGGATTTCTATTGCGATGATTACTATAACAAAAGTCTTCGAATAGAGACTAACTGAATAGAGTAAAGTATGGTTGCTGTCTCCCGACGAAGGAGGGATCTTTGGACTGCAATAGAACGGCTTTTCAGTTGTTGTAAAAACTGTTTTGCATATAAACATTTAGGTCCAACAGACCTAAATAAAACCATGGCCTTTTAATGGTTAGCAAAGATCCTTCCTTCGTCAGGATGACAGGGATAGAGTATTATTTATGGTATTCAGTATTGGAGTTGGAAACTCAATAAACGCAACAATAGACGACCATCCACCTTCACCTTTTCCATTTTACCTTTTCCATTTTTCATTCCCTCTCTCCCCAATTTTTACTTTTGACTTTTGCCTTCCTCAACCGGTAGTAATACAAAAAACGCTGATCCTTTGCCTGGCGTACTTTCCGCCCTGATCTTACCCTGGTGATTCTCCACCACTTTTTTTACTATGGAGAGACCGATCCCGGTGCCAGCATATTCCTGCTTGCCGTGAAGGCGGGTGAAGAGCTGGAATATCTTTTCGGCATACTCCTGCTCAAAACCAATACCATTATCCTTTACCGTTACCTGGTAATAATCCTGGCCGTTTTCCTGTATCCTGTCGCAGGATACGTCTATTGCTACCGGCTGGTCACGGTTGGTGTATTTGAGGCCATTGGACAGCAGGTTCTGAAACAATTGCTGCAGCTGCCGCCGGTAACCCTGTACCACGGGGAGGGACATGAGCTTTACAGTGGCATGCTTCTCCTGCACTTCCAGCACCAGGTCGTCAAGGATCTGGCGCAGGAGCGCGTCAAGGTCCACAGGTTCTTTTTCACCTGGAATGGTCCTTAGCTGGGAATAGGTGAGCAGGTCGTCAACCAGCAAACCCATACGGATATTGGCCGATTCAATACGGGTGAATAATTGCAGCTCCTGCTCACTGAGCTTGGGCAGCATCTCGTTCTTCAACCGGGTAATAAAGAACTGCACCTTGCGGATAGGCTCCTTCAGGTCATGAGAGGCCACGTGTGCAAATTCTTCCAATTGTTCATTGGAGCGTTCCAGCTCTTTTATTTTATGCAGCAGTTCCAGCTGCAGGTTTTGCAGGCGCGTGAAGTCGGTAAAATGAACCACCACCTCATCTCCCAGTCTTACAGCACTCATATGGTTGTAGAGGTCCAGTCCGTCGGCGGTGTAATGGATGTCCCACGATTCAGGAAGGCCTTTTTCATATACCTTGACCACGTTTATAAAACTGGATGTTTCAAAATAGCCGGGGAATACATCGCCCACCTTGCGGTTTTGCAAGTCTTCCGGGCTGGATTGGGCATAGTTGGCATAGGCCTGGTTAGTCACCTTAAACCTAAAGTCCGTGATCTGGCCATTTTCACGTTCGGGCACCAGCACCTGCATCGGTTCTTTGGACAGGTTGATCAGCTGCTGCAGGTAATTATTGGAGCGGAGCAAGGCTTCATGGGCTTCCTTCAATTCACTGGTGCGTTGCTCCACGATGTCCTCGATCTTTTTGAGGTCATTGACATGAGAGGTGGTCTCGGTACAGGTAACAAATACCCCGTTGATATGCCCATCGTCCATGTACACCGGGCTGTAGCTAAAGGTCCAGTAGATATCCTCCATGCGGCCATTGCGATAAAAAGGCACCAGCTGGTTCTCGAAATATACAGGCTGACCGGTGGATAGCACCTGCTGGATGAGGGGGCCAATGAATTCCCAGATATCGGACCATACTTCCCTGCCAGGTTTGCCTATGGCGGGATGCTTGCCATTGATGCCCAGGCTGGGACGGAAAGCATCGTTGTAAAAGCAGGTCAGATCATTACCCCAGAACAGGAACATGGGAAATGCGGAATGCAACAGGATGCCCAGGGTGATGCGGAGGGCAGGAGGCCATTGATCGAAAGTTCCCAGGGGCGTTTGGCTCCAGTTGTGCTGCAGGATCAATGCGCCTGTTTCACCGCTGTCCTTTAAAAATGGGTAAGGGGTATTCATGGTATGTACAGTATGGTTCAAATGCTGGAAGGGGCTAAGAGGATTGTGAAATTAGTAAATTTTGAGTAACAGGGGAGGCGGTCGTTATAAGGCTGCTAAAGGAGAGGGCGATTATTCTTATGATGTTCCTAACAACTTTAGGTCTTAACTTTCGTTGTAATATATACACTTAAATAAAGGCATCTATGAAAAAGGGCATCTTGTTTTTGTTGGTCATCTTCAGCGTGACAGCCAGGGCGCAGTCGCTGAAGGACCTGTTGTACAGTGGTAAGCTCAAAAATGATAGCAACACGGTGGTGCGCAGGACCGATGATCTGAAAAGTAAACTAGATACAGGTGAAAGAAAGGCACCGGAGAAGACCGTGGTGGCCGTGATCCCGGGAGATTCTTTGCATAAGGCGGTAACTGGTACAGACAGTGCTGTGGCAGTGGTACAGGGTAGTGAAACCACCCCTGTGCAGGCTAATGATTCCGCGGCTACTGAAGAGGCAGCTCCTGCAGTGGCAGCAGCGCCTGTAAAAAGCAATAGTAAGATCTGGAAGGAATATACTGATAACCTGTTAGGCACGTTGAAGGGCGAAGTGCTGAGTAATAAGAAAGTGAAGAAAGAGACCTATTATGTACTGGCCGATTACGAGATCGGCGCTGATGGGCAGGTAACACTGAATAATGTGACCGTATCGCCGGACAATGCCTTTTTGCAGGAGCAGGTGAAGCAAAGGCTGGCTGATAGTCCACCGGCATTTGCACCAGTGCTGGATGGCAGCGGGCAGCCTAAGAAGGTGAAGCGGAAGTTTAATTTTTATGTAACGAAGGAATAAGTGGTTGAAAAGTTGACTGGTTGAAAGGTTGACAAGGTGAGAGTAGTTTGATAAGAATGCTGCCATAATACAAACCCTTAAGGTTTCCCTATCCTGTCAACTTATCAATTATCAACAAGTCAACTCATAGCAATAAAAAAAGGCTTACGGATGTAAGTCTTTTTTTATTGGGTGTTTTTCAAACAATTACTTGTTGTGTTAAACAATCTGGGTTTTATTAGCTCTGGGCCCAGGCCTGAGCGTCATCTGCTTGTTTGGAGAATTGCTTTTTAGCCTTACCCAATGCATCTGCGGCCTTGTCTTTCAATGAACCAAGTTGTTCTTCCACTTCTTCCTGGTTGTTATATACATAATACACTACGCCAGCTACTGCTGCGCAAACAAGGGCTCCTATTAAGATCTTTGACATAATAAATGTTTTGCTGAACTCATGCAATCCTGGTGCCATGTATTGGGGAGGTGACTGGGCAACCGGCGCCTCATCTAAAGGGTATTTTAACAGCCTGATTTACTTAAAGCCCCGGGCATTTGTGGATGAGTGGTATCAACCTGGGCTTAAAAAAATAATGAAGCTGGACAAATACAGAATGGCACAACAATTGTAATTATAATAGTACAAGTTGTTCAATTCATTTTTATTAGTTTATTAGTTTATTGAACAATCAAGCAGTTATAGGTACTTACGTATTTATAACTGTAAGAAAGGGCAATCGAAAGATTGCCTTTTCGTTTTTAAAGAGTGATAAATTTTTAGGCTATCGCGACTAGAGTATATTATCTTATTAAGTTCAAAAACTTTTCTACAAGCTTTTGAACCATATATTACCAAGGTTCATATAAAAATCCTCATATTTAGAGGTTTTGAATATTTACAATAAATTAGCCCTTTATTACTATTCTATTTTAACCCCATGAAAGCTTTTCAAATACTTATCATATTCTTTTCTATTTTACTTTTTAGTTGCCAGAAAAAGGATTTAGAGAAATCTACACTCGACCCAAACAACCAATCTATACCTGACAGCGTAAAGGCAATTGTATTAGCAAGTTTAAGCACTACCCAGAATTTAACAGTACTTAATCCAGATGGATCATTAAGGTGGGAAAAACAAGGACATTTTTACTCAGATCCAATCTACCACCAAGGAGATTTATATTATGTTGGAGATGGGGGAATCAACGTAGTAGATATTACAAATGGTAGCTTAAAATGGGCTGCTTATGGCACTCTAGTTTCTCTCCCAACTTTTAATAATAATATTCTATATAGTACTAGTTCTGGCCAGTTTCTGGAAATTGATTCGAAAAATGGTGCCTTATTAATGGATCCTACTTATGTAAATCAGGTTGTTCCAATTCCTCCATTGTACAAAGACAGTATTTTATATTTGGTATCAAGTAATTCTTTTGCTTATTATACTTTAAAAGCCTTTGATTTAAAAACAAGGAATATTTTATGGGAAATTCAAACAGGAATTAACCCTATAAAAAGCATGACTATATCAGATTCTACTTTGTGTATAATCAATGGTGTAAGTTCCTTTATAGCTATTAATGCAAAAACAGGTAGTATAAAATGGCAAAAAACTGATAGGGAATATTCAGAATACATCATAAAAGATAATGTAGTTTATGTCACTACAAAAGACCTACCAAGAGAAATGTTTGCATTTGATATAGGAAAAGGAACTACTAATTGGGAATGGGGGAATCCTATTTCTCTATTTACACTTGAAAGGCCATATTTATATAAAGGGAATTTATATTTTGATGTGTCAGATATTGCTAATAATAAATTCGTTGTAAGCTTAGATTGTAAGACAGGCGTGGAGCAAAAGAGGATTTCAGAAGAAAACAAATTTTCAAACTGGAAGATTGCTTTAGTTGATGATAAGCTTTACAAGTTAAGGTGGTACTTTAATGAATCAACTAGGGCGTTAATGGTTTTCAATCCAGAAAACTATAAAATTATTGATTCTATACCACTTTCGAACGATTACGTATATACAGATATGCAAATAATAAAAAGTTCCCAGCAATAAGAATTATTTGGCTAATAAGATTGAAATGATCAAGAGCCTAAGCATAGCATTGGTATAAGGAGCATATGATGCGCAGATCGCTAAACCACCATCTGAAGTTTCACAGATACTTCGCGGATTGGCACCAATTTCTGTAGGGTAAGTAATTTCTTTGTTCCAAATAATATTACCATTTTCATCGCATTTATTATCCAGGTATCCTGATTATCCCATTAGTAAGCAAGTCATAAAGCGATGTAATTTACTTATCTGAGCCGGATAATTCTTTTGATGTTTCCTCTAATTGCACCAGATTCTCCAATTTGATGTACCCAAACAATGTCTCTCTTTCGATCGATTTTCATCAGTAAAAGTTCACTGTTGGCAGTGGGCTTTCTCCCATGATAAAACCCTGATCGCATGTTTCTACAATATCCTGTGCTACTTCATCCTGGTTATATTTCCATAGGTTTTTTGAAAAGTAATAGTTTCACACAAGGGTGATTGAGAAAATATTGTTGAGGAATAAAAGAGAACTAGGAAGAGTAAAAACGGAAAAATCCTAAAGAGCACAGTAGTTAGTTAGTTATTTGTTGTAAAAGTTAAATAAATACTAATCCTAAGTCTCACTTATATAGCATTTGGACTCAATTATCACTATTAAATTAATTATCTCCTTTATCATCTCACAAGCAATATTAAGTAACAGCAAAAGTTATAGAAGCTAATAAAATTCTTTGTACCTTAATAGTCTCCCCCTATAGATCGCTTACTTCGCCCCCTACGATCCAGTAATTACCGGCACTCATTCATTCACCATAAACTCTACAGCAATGAAACGATTACTTCTATTATGCACTACCGGCTTATTTTCTTTTATGGTTTGCCAGGCACAAAACACCAAACCGGTGCAAACCAGCAATAGTATGGACCAACCTTATAAAGGGCCTGTGAAGAACATTTCTATCGGCAACATGATGTATGCCCAAAAGGTGATGCAGGTTTGGAAAGATTATGATAATAACACCATGGACAATATTGCCGATATGATGGCAGACGATATTGTTGCCACTTTCCCCGATGGCTCCATGGTGAAGGGGAAGGATAATTTTGCCAAAATGATCAAGGATTACCGCAATGGTTTCTCCTCTGTTTCCAGTAAGATCATGGCCTGCACTACGCTGAAAACACCGGACGATCCGGAGCACGAGGTAGTTACTATCTGGGGTGAGGAAACAGATACCAATAAAGACGGAACTACCATGACCACGCACCTGAACGAGGTTTGGTTCTTTAACAAGCAGGGCAAGGTGGCCATGTTCCACCAGATGGCGGCGAAGGATGTGGCGGAGAAGAAGAATTAGGGGTAAATGAAAGTATATGTAAAGGGCGATCGGGAGATTGCCCTTTCTTGTTTGGACAATCTAAGTTTTAAACTTATTAGATAAGTGTTCTTATAACCATAGTGGTTGATTTAGGTTTCACCTTTTACCTTTATTTGATGACTCTTAATGATCTAACTAAAACTATAATTATCACTCAGTTGGAAGTTTATCAGTTGTTAAATAATAAATGCTAACCCTCCGAAGTCCAGTATGTTTTGGTTATTCCAACTTTTAAATTACTCAATTGAATTCATTGTCTTACCCCACCCAACCAATAATCAAATGAGGTAGTCCTACAACTACACCAATACCATAAATAAGGTCAAGCCAGAAAAAGGAACCAAGGGCTCCCAGGTAAATGAGGCCAACTATTGGATAGGCCACAATCTTAACCCATAATGGTGTTCCCTCTTCCTTCAAACTATTCCAGATAGATTGGGCATCGCCAACACTAGGGAACGCATGCATGGCTATAGATACTCCCAGGTAAAGCAGTAAATAGTCAAGCGGCCCACCACTTTTAAATTCCATTACAGGAAGAGCAGCGGGAAGAGCTATTAAAGCACCTAATAATGTATTCACAATGAAAGGACCAATACCAATCATTAAAGATTGCCATTTTTTGGCGGGTTCTTCATGCAACACATACCCAGCAGGGTTCTTTGCCTGGAAATAAACTACTTCAAATACAGGTATTTTATAGAGGCGGCAAAATACCTGGTGAGCCAATTCGTGAACTATAACACCCGGGAAGGTGACAATGGTGATTAGAATGCCTGGGATAAACATAGAATAGGTTTATTAGTCTCTGAATTTTTCTTTTCCGGAAACGATATTACTTACATAGTCAAATGATTCCATTAACGAACTGTCTTTTTTGGCCCTTGTCATTAGTGCATCCCGTTTTGGAATGTCGTTCCTGTAATGATAAATAAGTGCCATAGTTGCCAGTCCATAAGATGAAGCGGGGCTAAGGTCAAGGCTTTGACGGGCAGCTTCAAAAGCTTCATTATCCTTATGTTGCTTTAACAACGTTCTTGCTTTACTAGCCATAGCAAAGTTGTCCTCCTTATTCAAAGCCAGGAGCTGGTTTATAAAATAATAGGAGGAGTCAAACTGCTGTTCATCACGTTTCAAAGGAATTTTCATGGCAAGCGCTGAGTAATGAGAAGGATTATCCTTTAATACGATGTTTAATATACTGTCAGTGCCGGCAAAATTCTTTTGATCATATAATAGGCTTGCATACCTGGTCATAGCATAGGCATCGTGGGCATTGCGGGCGAAATAATCCTGATAGTCCGATTGAGTAAGTGCCTGGTGTTTGTTATCTAACATCAATGAAAACGAATCAGTAGGTACAAGGGTTCCCATATGCGTGAGTACCTGGGTTACATCCTGGAAGAGCTCTTTATCCTTTATTTCTTCATTCTCCAGGTTTTTATAACTAGAAAAAACAGTTTCGAAGTCTGCATTATAAAAGGCTGCGATCAGCAGGCGACATTGTGCTTCGGTGTAATGTGGTTCTTTATTGACTACTTGTTGTAATTCTTTTTGGGCAGTAGCATAGCGATGGTCTGATGCTGCTTTAATTCCTTTTTGTAAATGAATGCCGGTCTTTATCTGCCCGGGTAAGGAAGCAAGGGAAAAAGCCAGGACCAGTAAGATGCCTGCTCCAAAAGCCTTGATCCATTTAGGGATAGGATAATGGATAAACATGGAACGACAGGAATTACATAAAGGAATTTTCTCTTCTATGGCGGGTATCTCTGCTGCGCAGTTGCGGCAAGTGGGTGATGTAATGGGTTCCGGAACTATCTCAAGTTCATCCGCTTCATTCATAAGGCAATTGTTTTGGTGCGGCCAATGTAATGAAGATTATTAGATATTAAAAGAAACTAATGTTTTTATTTAAGTTTATCTAATTCTACCCATGCAGGAAGTAAAACTTTTGCGATATTAAATTAAGGCCAAACAACATTTATGAATTTGTAGGTAAGATGAAAGAATCACTAGATTTGAACAAATCAAATTCATGAAGAGACGTGTTAGCCTGGTCATGTTTATAGTTTTGATCTTAGTTTCAGGTACACTAAGAGCCCAATCACAAAATGCCGAAAAACAAATTATCCAATCGATGAACGAAGCCGCCAATCAATGGAACAAGGGCGACCTGGATGGCTATATGGCTTTATACGATACTTCTGCTACTATGATGCTGCCCAAGGGAAGAACCAAAGTGAATGGCATGCGGGAGCTCTATGAAAAGTACTATTTTGAAAATGGCAAGCCCAAACAAATGCTTGCTTATGATACCTATGAATTCACTCCTTTGGGAAAGGATTACGCCTTGCTTACGGGTCGCTTTATACTACAGGCCAACGATAAAATGAAGGAAAGGACAGGTACGTTTTCCCTGGTGTTTGTGCATACTGCCA
Organism: Bacteroidota bacterium; assembly: GCA_023415275.1. Taxonomy (GTDB): domain Bacteria; phylum Bacteroidota; class Bacteroidia; order Chitinophagales; family Chitinophagaceae; genus Flavisolibacter. The sequence goes on along the minus strand of JAEZLJ010000052.1, from coordinate 16,266 downwards.
ATGGTTGGAAAATACTGCATGACCATTCGGGATAATGATCGTTAACGGATCATGTGGCTTGTGCGGACACAAGCTGTGGCTGGAAAAATACTGCATGATCATTCGGGATAAGGTTCATTAACGAATTAGGTGCCTTGTGAAGACACGGCCATAGCTGAGAAAATACTGAATGATCATCCAGGGTAATAAAATTCAAGTGGCAGTTTGCTTGTGCGGTCACAAGCTATGGCAGGGAAATACTGCACAATCATTCGGAATCATTAACGAGCCAGGTTGCTTGTGAAGACACAAGCTATGGCTGTGAAAATATTATATGATCATTCACGGTAATTGGATCTTATCAAAGTATGGGTTTTTTATTGACACAGCTATGGCTGGATAAATACTCTTTGACCATTTAGGATAATGAATGATAAATGAAAAACCGCCTGGTAAAGACACAAGCCTGGCAGAAAGAATTTTTCCTTTTAGGCAATGCGGGTGTATGTATTCCTGGCTGCTGCCCTCCTTAAAGCAGTTTACAATTAGATTTGCAGCGTGAACAATCTATTGGATAACCCGGTGTACCAGGGTTTGATATCAGGAGACCAGCTTTTAAGTTTGGGCACAGCCACTGTGAAATTCTTTGATCCTGCTGTTTCTCCCTTTGTAGGTTTTGATGAAGATAATATAAGAGGGTTTGAAGAACTTTACGAGATCCTTCCCGAAGGAAGAAATATTTTGTATGCTACACGCAGGAAGATAGCCACACCTGGAGGATGGGAACTCAAACAGGCTATCAGCGGACTTCAACTGGTATTTGATGTCAATCACTCACTGCAACCGGTTTCTATGGCGCCTAAGCCTCTTGGGCAGGAACATGTGCCGGAAATGGTGGCGCTGGCTACGTTGACCAAACCGGGACCATTTGGTACGCGTACCATCGATTTTGGTCATTACTATGGCATTTTTGAAAATGATAAGTTGGTAGCCATGACAGGTCAGCGCCTGCATGTGCAGCAATATTCGGAAGTAAGCGCAGTGTGCACCCACCCTGATCATTTAGGCAAAGGCTATGCTACCCTGCTGGTGCAGCACCAGGTGCAGTTGATCCTGCATCAGGGCAAAATACCTTTCCTGCATGTGCGGGATGATAACCGCAGGGCCATTGAACTATACCAAAGACTGGGGTTTGTGATTAGCGGGAATATGAACTTTTACTTCATGAGGCGATTGTAAAAGCATAACGCTTCAACATTGAGACTGCTTAGTATAATCATTGCTCATATAATATGTCTGCATTGGCCATATTAGCACCCAGGAAAGTAACAGTTCTGCCTTGAGTTCTGAACATTAGTGGAAGTCCTTCGTCGTTATAGCTTTCTGCAGGCATAGCATTATTCCGGCTATAGTCACGTGCTACAAACATAAACACCTGGTTTGTTCTTTGAGGATTTACCTTGTCATCATATGCCAATGGTATATATTGCCCTTGAGGAGTAAATCCTGTTCTTTCCAGGTTCCCATTACTATCATAGTTATAAAAAAAGTCTTTGCTATAGGTATTTGACACACTATGAACTTTGATTATCCTGTCCTGGTTGTCGTAAGTATAATAGTTTATAATGGGATTCCTGCCCGGTAATGGTGTTTCTCCTTGCATCTGGCCAAAATATAGGGTGGTATCTCTAATAATGGTGCCCTTGTGGTCATACACATACTTTGACCACAAAAAGTATACATATGTATAAGACTTGATAGCGTCTGTCAATTGGTGCTTTTGATTATACCTGAATATCCAGTTGGTGGTATTATCATCACTGCTATTGAAGTCGAAGAGAATCCTGACCGGGTCGCCCCATTTGTTATATTCAAACACACCTGTTCTTACTGGAACATAGTAGTAAGGCAGGTCATATTGTATGATCTTTAGAATTTTTGACTTCTTTACAGCAAGCTTCTCACGCGCAGATGTTTCTTTGGTTGAGTTGTCCGCTTTCACCTCCGCAATTGGAAATTGTTCTGTGGATTTTTGGCATGAGGTACCATAAGTAAAGGCCAGGAAGAGAATGAAAATCTTCCAGTTCAGTTTTAGCAGGTTCATAATAGTTAGTTTACAAGTGATCAATATTTGTCTGCAATAGGGCAGCTGGAAATTAGGTGAACCACTTGTTTGCAAAGGCTACAAAGAATGCATTGAGATGATCAGGTGATGATATTCTAAATATAGTTCATTTTGTTTATATAAAAAATAATCAATAGGGGTAGATTAATATGTCATGTGGAACTTCAAAAGTATAGTTGCTGTCAAACAAGTGCTTATAAGTATGGAAGCTTTTGATAGTATGATAAGAGAGTCAAAACACCTTGTTTATGAAAAAGCCCTAACACCAGAAGGTGTTCGGGCTAAATCTGTATTTGATTCTATAGGGTAGAAAATTTTATTACCTGATTGTATTAAATCTTCTTACTCAACAACTCATGGTAATTCATCAGCAGTTTGGCGGGATATACCGTACTGTTCAACCAAAGGTTCAAAGGGTATTTAGTGAAATACGTGGGGTAGTCACCGTTATGCGCCTTTTGAGCCAGCGTAAATGAATTGGCAATGGATTGCGCTTTGGCGAGGTAGCTTTCTTTTCCTGTGGCCTTATAGGCTTCAATGAAGGTCTCCATCATCACGCCGGCGGCCCGGCCTACCGGCATCCAGAACACATATTGCTCCTGCACCGAAGGGGTGATCCAGTTCTCTGATCGGCCTCCCGGCTTAGGTTCCTGGAAGGCAATGGGTACGGGCTTTTCCCAAATGACAAACTGGTCTTCGGAAAAGCGCACCAGTTCTTCAGCCAGGTCCAGGTCCTTTTTATTCCTGAACAGGTACATGGCCAGGTCGCAGGCCTGCTCTCGGCTTAAGTTTTCATAGGGCGGGCGCGCCTGGATGTCCTCAAACTGTCCCTGCCAGTTAAAAGTCTTCACCGGGTTGCTCATGATCCAGTCGTAAGCTTTTTGTGTGGAGGCTTCCAGGCCGGTCATCTTATATTGGTGGCGCAGGCGGTCGTAATAATTGATGATGGAAGTGGGTATGACAATGTTGGGCGCCGTGGGCTCGCCGGTCTGGTGGTTCACAAATTGGTACCAGCTTCCATTGGGCAACTGGGTTTTCAGGTAGGTCTGCGCGATAAGGCTGGCTGCCTGGAAGTATTTTTCATCCTTTGTAAAATCATAGAGGTCCAGGAAGGCGTTGCCGGCATCCACACCCATGATGCTGAAGCTGTTGATAGGCCTCAGGTTGGGTTTGGTGGCTTTTTCAGATCGGGGACCATAATAGGTAGGTACAAAATAGGCCCATGGAGTTCCTTCTTTAAAGCGGATGCTCAACATATAATCTGCTACGATACGTGCCAGTTCGGTAGCCCGGGGAGCTTCGGGAGTACCTGCTTTCAATTTGGCATAGGTGATGGCACCGATCACCAGGGCGCTGTAGATCTTGGCGGGATAGCTGTAGTTGATATAATCCCATTTCGGTGTTTTGTTTTCCAGCCAGTAATTCACATAATCCTCGTGCATCAGGTTGTCCAGGGCCAGCCGGGCACTGCTATCGTAAGGGAGTACAGGGGCATTGTAAACGCCATTGAAAGGTGCTGCCCTATAGTAACGACCCTTTCCTGCCAGGCCTATGGAATCTCCGCCAGCCGAAATGCCGGCCACGGAAAGATTGAAATAACCAATAGGGACGGAGGTCCAAACCTTACTCAATGGTGCATAAGGAACATCGCTCTCAAAACGATAGGTTTGGCCGTTAGATTCCGAAGTGAGGCTGTAGCGGTAAGCAACTGCTTTGTCTACCGCCTTATAGTCAAAGGCGGGTGCATAAATGAACTGGTGTGCCTCAGCATTCCAGAATGGGGTCTTTCCGGGTACACCCGGGTGAACGGGGATGGCTGATTCGGCCCAGGCCTGTTTGCCAAAGTTGGTTCTTCCTTCTACCTGTGCTACGGAAGGACTATGGCAGGCGGAAAACAGGCCAGCTGCTACAAGGATGTACAAGGTTCTTTTCATATTGAGCAATGCGTATTATGAGTGGATCAATCAATAAGTGTGACCAAAACTAAACCCTTGACTGAAAGAAATAGTCTGAAAAAATCTTCAATGCCTATACTTTTTTAACAATTGAGAGTTAACTGCCATGGCGCTGTTGATTTATATGGTAAAACAGTGTTTATTGCACCAGTTGCTGATTTCAAAAACAGCAGGCACCCATACATTAAAACCCATGCAAAATAGCTTTAGCCCTACACATGATCTGTTGCCACAACACTGGCAATTGGTATTGCCCCATCAATGTTTGTTGGGTGAAGGTCCTGTATGGGATGCACGGGCCGAGCGGATCTACTGGGTGGATATTACCCAGCACGAGATCCATTCCTGTACAGCTGATGGCTTGGCGCACCAGGTTATAAATACCGGGCAGCCGGTAGGCGCTGTGGCCTTGTTTAAAAAGGACATGCTGGTGGCTGCCCTGGAAAAGGGTTTTGCCTTTATTGATCTTAGTGATGGATCAATAGAAAGGATTGGCAACCCCGAAAAAGAGGTTACCGGCAACCGCTTCAATGATGGCAAATGTGACCCTGCTGGCAGGTTTTGGGCAGGCACCATGAATGTACATGGTGAAAGTGAAGTAGGTAATTTGTATGCCCTGGAGACGGATGGCCGTGTTGTATTGAAATTAAAAGGGGTCAACGTATCTAATGGCATGGCCTGGAGCCCTGATGGGCGCTTTTTTTATTTTATTGATACAGCCACCAGGGCGGTGTCAGCATTTGATTATGATAGAGCAGGTGGCAGGATCAGCAACCGACGTGTTGTAATAAAAATACCACCGGAGATGGGTAAGCCTGATGGCATGACCATCGATGCAGAAGGCATGTTGTGGGTGGCCTTGTGGGATGGTTGGGGCCTCAGTCGCTGGGATCCCTTTACAGGGAAGTTGTTGTGCCAAATCAAGCTTCCTGTATCACGAGTGACATCCTGCACCTTTGGAGGAAAAGACCTGCGCGATTTATATGTGACTTCGGCCCGTATAGGACTTTCTGAAGAGGAATTACAGGCACAGCCGATGGCGGGGTCCTTGATTGTATTGAGGGGGTTATCCTTCCAGGGAATACCTGCCATAGCTTTTGGTGGGCAGGGTTGATGTTCTTATTAAAATGTCGCCCCATCTGGGCTTGGTTTCCAAAATGAAATCCTTTTGCTACCAAAATGCCGCCCCGCTGGGGCTAATACCAGCAAGCTTATTCACTTTACATCAAAGATTATATAGAAAGAAAACCATTTGGAAAGAAGCCCTGTAAGGGCGACATTTTGGTAGAACAATCATTGGAAGAATACGCAAGCCCCAGAGGGGCGACATTTTTTCTAACCTACAAATTAGAGAGGTTTTTCTTTTTCGGATTTAATGAGATGGTGAGTCATTACGCCACCTTATAAAAGCTATGGCGGTACTCTTTAGGCACCCTGCCTGTGATCTTTTTGAAATGCCTGTAAAAGTTGGAAATGTTCTCAAAGCCGCAGAGGTAGGCGATCTGTGATATGTTCTCTTCACCCTGCAGCAGCAGGCGGCAGGCATTGCTGATCCTTACTTCGGTAACATAGCAGGAAAAAGTCTTTTGCGTGTTTTGCCGGAAATACCTTGAAAAGGAAGCTTCGCTCATGTTCAGCAGGGCCGCCACTTCGGGCATGTAGAGATCATGCTGAAAATTTTGCATCACATATTCCAGCACTTTCTGGATGCGGCTGGTATCACGGTCAGTAGCTGGGTGTTTCTGGGTAAAAGGATGGGCGAGAAGGGCTTGCATATCCTTGCTTTCCGATAACAGCACCAGGATATCTACGAGGCTGATCAGCCGCCGCGGAGAAGATTGCTCCTGCATGGCTTCCAGGCTGGCAGTGATCATATCCCTGGTGTGCCCATTGATCTGCAGGCCATAGGCCGATTGCTCCAGCAACAGTTTCACTGACTTTAATTCGGGCAGGTCAAAGAAGCCAGGCCCAAAGCTGCCTTCCGTAAAATGTATGAAGATGGAACTGGCCTGCAGCCCTTTACCGGCATCATAATAATCTTCATTGTTGCGAAACAGGTGTGGGATATTAGAACCGATCAGGAAAAGATCGCCTTCCCTGAAATAAGAGATGTGATCGCCAATGAACTTGGTGCCTTCACTCTTCCGGATCCATACCAGTTCATATTCCTCGTGGAAATGCCAGGGCTTATTGAAATAATTGCAGTCCCATTGGCTGTATAAAAAAGACGTGTTCCCTGCCAAAGGCAGTTTATGCAATTGTGGCTTCATAAGCTGGCATTGATGCTGGCAACCAAGGTAAGCAGGCTTTTGTTAAAAAAGTATAATGATTATACTGATTAGTGGACTTTCCCGGTTTTTTTATCGGCTATGTTTGTTGGCAGCGATACTAAAAACTACAAACGATTATAATGGGAACATTTTCCGGGCAAATAGCCCTGGTGACTGGCGCCGCTTCAGGAATAGGATTGGCCATTTCCAAAAGACTGCTGGCAGAAGGTGCCAAACTGGTTGCTTATGATATCAACAAAGCCTCCCTGGAGGAAGCCTTTGGCCTTCAGCATCCTGGCGTGCGGTTATTGGTGATGGACATAACCAGCCAGGAAGCAGTGGAAGCCTCGGTGCGACAAGTAGTGGAAGAATGGGGCAGGGTGGATATATTGATCAATTGTGCGGGCATTACGGGAAAGACCAATGCCAAGACCCATGAAGTGTGCAGCCAGGACCTGCACAAGGTATTTGAGCTGAATTTCATGAGTAGCTTTTATACATCCAAAGCCGTGTTGCCCTATATGCTCCAGGCTAATTATGGCCGGATATTGCACATGGCCTCAATAGCAGGGAAGGAAGGGAATGCCGGCATGTTGGCCTACTCGGCCTCCAAGGCAGCCGTCATTGGCATGACAAAGGTGCAGGGAAAGGAATATGCCGAAACTGGGATCACGGTGAATGCCATGGCGCCGGCAGTGATACAGACCCCGCTGGTGGATGCTATGCCCGAAGTGCAGGTGAAGTACATGACCGACAAGATACCCATGAAGCGCTGTGGTACCCTGGAGGAAGCTACCGACCTTGCCCTTTATATTGTATCCAGGCAAAACAGTTTTACTACAGGCTTTACATTTGACCTGACAGGCGGACGTGCCACTTATTAGCAAACAGGGCCTGCCTTAGTATGGCCAGGCCACATTGAATCTTAAAAGAAAGCAGTTACATGAAGATACTATACTACCGAAAAGAAAATAAATGGTACCCCGGAATACTGACAGGAGAAGGGGTAATAGCTATCAGCAGCTTCCTGCAAGAACGCTTCCCTGGTTGGCAACCTAACGAACCACTCACCCTTGACCATGTGGAACAACTCAGGAAGGTTGACGCAAAAGATCTGCAGGCTGCAGGCCCACTGCTACCCAAACAAGGTTTGGAAATAGGACCCTGTGTACCTTATCCTCCCAAGATCATCTGCATTGGATTGAATTACCGCAGGCATGCCATAGAAAGCGGAATGGCCATTCCCACTATACCCATAGCATTTACCAAGTATAATAATACGCTTACAGGTTACGGTTATGATGTGCCTTTGGGTGCGGAAGGAGTTGAATTTGATTACGAGGTGGAGCTGGGTGTGGTCATCGGGCAACAATGTAAGCACGTAAGGCGCGAAGAAGCACTGGACCAGGTGCTGGGCTATTGTGTGGCCAATGACCTTTCCTGCCGCGACCTGCAGTTCATGAGCTCTCAATGGTTGATGGGCAAGAGTCTTGATGCCTTCCTGCCGCTGGGTAAGTACCTGGTGACCGCAGATGAAGTAGGTGATCCGCAATCGCTGCAGCTTACCTGCTACCTGAATGGAGAACAGCGGCAAAACTCCAATACAGCGGATATGGTCTTTTCGGTGGCGGAGATCATTGCCTTCCTTTCTAAATATATGACCCTGGAACCCGGTGACCTTATTTTGACAGGCACGCCCGAAGGCGTGATCATGGGCATGAAAGAAAAGAAATGGTTGCAACCCGGCGACCTGGTAAAGGTGGAAATAGAAAAGCTGGGGTACACAGAAAATAAAATGGTTTAAGTTTCCGGCATGACAAATACAATTGCATTGATCAGTGGGGGACTGGGCGACATCGGCCAGGCCATCGCCATTCACCTGGGCAAACATGGCATGCGCGTGGCGCTCAGTGACCTGGCAGATGAAGCTGCGGCTGGCGCGCAACTGGACCAGCTGCGCGCGGCTGGTGTTACAGAACTGCTGTATAACAGGGTGGATGTATCCTCAGCGCAGGACGTTACCAACTGGCTGGACCAGGTGGAAGCTGCCTGGGGCACGCCACAGGTGGTGATCCCCAATGCCGGCATCGTGGTGGCGGGAAGGCTTACAGAGCTGGAGGTGAGCGAAGTGCAAAAGCAATGGGATGTCAACTTTCAAGGCAGTTATCATATGGCCGTGCAGGCAGCGCAACGGATGAAAAAAGGGGGTCTTCCCGGTCGTATTGTATTTATCGGTAGCTGGGCAGCCGAACGGCCGAATGCCCGCATTTCTGCTTATTGCATCTCCAAGGCTGCCGTGCGCATGTTGTGCAAGACATTGGCACTGGAACTGGCGGCCGACCAGATACTGGTGAACGAGGTAGCCCCGGGCATCGTAGAGGGAGGCCTTTCTAAAAAGAACCAGCAAAAGGATCCTGCTTTACTGCAAACGCATTTGAATTCCATCCCTATGCATACACTGGTGAGCGTGGAAGAAGTGGCGGCCCATGTGGGTATGCTCTGTTCCTTCAACGGTATGAGTATTACCGGCACTACTTTACTGGTGGACGGCGGACTTTCCCTGACCTCAAAAATGACACCTTGATGCCATCAGTTGTACTGGTATTTGTGGCCTTTATGATAGCTGGCTGGATACAGGGATTGATCGGCTTTGGCTTTGCCATTGCCACTACCTTATTGCTGGTGAACCAGATGGATTTTACACAGCTGGTGTATTTCAACCTTTGTATGTCGGTACTGACCTCGCTCATTGCCATGTTCTCCGGAAAGAACCTCCGATCCATTCATAGGGTGACCTTGTTGAAGTTGATTGTGAGCGCCACCCTTGGACTGGTGGCAGGGCTGGCCATCATCAGTTATGTGCAGCCGGTGGTGCTGAAGCAGGTAACCCTTGCCGTTATCCTGGCGGCGTCCCTGGTTTCCCTTACTAAGAACAAGGTATTTTTTGCACACCAGTATATGACATGGGTGGGTGGCTTCTTCAGTGGATTGCTTACCCCGTCTACGGGTATCAATGGCCCGCTCGTAGCGCTGCACCTGAATGCGGCTTTTACCAATAAGGAGCAGATGCGCAATACCATGTTGTCCTATTTGTTCCTGATCATGAGTTTTGGCGTCATCACCATGACCCTGCAGGCCGATTTTGCACCGGGTACCTGGCCGCTGCTGTTAAAGCTGATCATCCCTTCCCTGTTAGGCTATGTGCTGGGCATGTTTTCCTTTCGCCTGCTGCCCAATGGGATCTTTCAAAAAGTGGTCACGGTTTTCCTGATCGTCTCGTCCTTACTGTCTTTAATCTATTTAATTCTATAAGCTGATATGGCCCAACAAAAACCATTTAGAGGAATCTATCCCATACTGGGGACCTGCTTTCATGATGATGAAACGATTGACTATGCCAGCCAGGAAAGGCTGATCGAATACCTGGTGCAAAACGGCGCACACGGCCTCGTGACCGGCGCCAATGCCTCTGAAGGCCACCTGATGCTGGATGAAGAGAAAAAAGCCTTAAGTGCCTTAGTGATACAAAAGGTGGCAGGGCGTATACCCGTGATCGTTACTGTCAATCATCCTTCCTCTTTTTGTGCCGCAGCACTGGCCCGGGCCGCAGAAGAAGCAGGTGCTGATGCCGTGATGTGCATGCCTCCCTTCTTTGGGCGGTGGCGTTCAGGCCTGGGAGAGATCGAAGCTTATTTTGCATCGATTGATAAGGCAGTCAATATACCTATCATTTTGCAGGACCATCAATTGAGTGATATCTCTTTACCGGTGGATTTCTTAATAAATCTTTCTGAAAAGCTGGAGCATTTGAAATACATCAAGCTGGAATCAGGGAATATCATTCAAAAAGCACGCAAGCTGCTGGCGCATCCCAGGAACCAACTCACAGGTGTGTTTGGCGGCAACAGTGGGGTATTCCTGCCTGAAGAACATGAAGCCGGCTGCTGTGGCACTATGCCTGCCTGTTATATGCCAGTGGAGTTCAACAAAACCTGGACGCTACTGGAAGAAGGGAAGCAAAGAGAGGCCGTGGCTTATTTCACGCCTTTCTCACGACTGGCAGCCTATGAAAAAGATGTGGCCAACCGCTGTTTATGGAAGGAAATACTGGTAGAGAAAGGTGTTATTGGTTCTTCTAAAGTTCGTGGACCGGAACCAGCCTTCTTTGAGCCCTGGTACAAGGAGCAACTGCTGCAGGTGGCAAGGGATGCGGGTTTGCCAATGAGCTAAGCTGTAGGTGATAGCAAGGAATATTCTGAATCAATAAGGAAAACAAATGGGATCACATCTCTCTGTATTGGACGCTGCCGTTTTTGGGATCTACATACTGGGCGTGCTTGCCCTGGGCCTCTATGCATCTTCCAAACGCGGGAAAACCAAAAAGGATTATTTCCTGGCGGGAGATAAGCTGCCCTGGTGGATGATCGGGGGCAGCATCATGGCTGCCAATATCAGCAGCCACCAGCTGGTAGGCACGATGGGTGTAGCCTACAGCCGGGGATTTGTGGCCATACTGACTGAGTGGGGAGCTGTATTGCTTGGCTTTAATGCCCTGCTCTGGATCTTTTTGCCTTACTACCTGCGCAATGGTTTTTATACCATGCCGGAGTTCCTGCAAAAAAGGTTTGGATCCGCAGCCAGGGCTAACTATTCCGTGCTGGTAGTGTTCACCTATATTTTCGTCGAGATTGGTGCGGTGCTCTACCTGGGCGCCCTTTCACTGCATTCCCTCCTGGGTATTCCCATGGCCTGGAGCGTGGTGGTGCTGGCCTCTGCCACTGGACTGTACACCATCCTGGGCGGACTGAGAGCCGTGATCTGGACCGAAATGCTGCAACTGGGCGTATTGGTGCTGGGCATGATCGCCCTGTCTTTCTTTACCATCCGGGCGGCAGGTGGCGTGTCGGCGGTGCTGGAAACTTCCAAAGACTGGGATATGCTGCTGCCGGCCAATGACCCAGCCTTTCCCTGGACCATGTACCTGGGCGGAGCTATATGTATCAGCGTATTTTATTGCGCCACCAACCAGTTTATTGTGCAGCGTACCCTGGCCGCTAAGAACGAATGGCATGCGCGCATGGGGGTGATCTTTGCTGACTATTTGAAGTTGCTGATACCTGTGATGATCATTGGTCCTGCCCTGGTAGCGCCCAAATTATTCCCTCACCTGGAAAAGGCCGACCTGGTGTTTCCCACGCTGGTGCAAAACCTGTTGCCTTCGGGACTTTCGGGACTGGTGATGGCAGGTTTGATCGCAGCCATCATGTCGCACCTTTCGGGGGCCATTAACTCCTGCACTACTATTTTGACTATGGATGTGTACCTGCCTTATTTCCGCAAGGATGCCAGCGATGCCCAGTCATTAAGATTTGGCCGCCGTGCAGGTGTGGTGGTGATCGTGTTGGGCATATTATGCACGGCCATGCTGATCACCCATTCGGACAGGCCCGTATTCCTTTACCTGCTGAGTGCATATGGATTGTTTACACCAGGCATTGCCACCATGTTCCTGCTGGGTATATTATGGAAAAGAACTACGCATGCCGGTGCATTAACGGCCGGCCTGTTGACCGTGCCGCTGTCATTTGCCATTGAATATTTCTTCCCGCACATGCCATTTTACAACCGCACGGGTATTGTTTTCTGGACCTGCATGGCGGCTTGCGTAGTGGTAAGCCTTTATACACAGGGTAAAACGGAAGAAGAACTGAAGGGATTGATCTGGAAGAAGGAGAGCCTGTCGTTGCCGCCGGAAGAAAAGCACCAGCAGCGGGGCTGGCGCAACCCTTTTATATGGTGGGCCATCGTTACTTCGGTGATCCTCTTTTTTTACATCAAATTTGGTTAAGAACAGATAGCTGCACTGCAGCATATAGTATAAGAACCGTGAACCCTGATAACTGAAGCATATGAAGATTCAAACCATAGAGGTCTTTGTTTTTAAATACGATCACCATTACCGCATTGGCGGTCATGGTGAGGCACCCAACCGCCTGCCCGGCACCGATTATTATTTTGAAAGCCAATGGCAGCATGCCTATAGCCGGCAGACGGAATCCTGCCTGGTAAAGATCACTACTAATACTGGTTTAACGGGATGGGGTGAGGGCCAGGCGCCGTTGGTGCCCGAGGTGCCGGCCACGTTGATCGCCCGGTTGCTGGGACCTGCTATTATAGGGATGGATCCACTAGACCCGGAAGCGATCTATGATCGCCTGTATCACCTGAACCATGTGCGAGGCCATACTGCCTCTTTTACTATAGACGCTATTGCTGCCATAGATACGGCACTTTGGGATATAAAGGGCTATGCCGAGCAGCGGTCCATAAGCCAGTTGTTAGGAACCGTGAGGCAGGAAAAATTGCCGCTCTATGTGTCAGGATTACGGAGAGGAACCCTTGCTGAACGGCAGGCCCTGGCAAAGGAAAAAGTAGCTGAAGGCTTCAGGGGAGTGAAGATCTTTATTGGTGATACGGCAGCCAATACACTGGCAGAATGTGCTGCCATAAGAGATGCCATTGGTATGGAAGCGGAGCTGGCCTTTGATGCCATCTGTCGCCATGATTATGACAATGCTTTGGCCATTGGTCGAGGGCTGGATGCATTGAATGCGGCCTGGTTTGAATCACCACTGGATCCGGAGGATGTGGCCGGACATAGCCGGCTGGCGAAGGAGATTAAAACACCAATTGCAGTAGGGGAGCCTTTGAGGACCGTTCGCGAGTTTGAACCCTGGATCAGTAAGCAGGCCATGAAGATTGCGCAGCCCGACCTGGTGCGCTGTGGTATTACCGGTGGATGGAAGATCATCCAGGTAGCAGAGGCAAATAACTTGCGCATTGCTCCGCATATAGGGGTATGTACCGCCATAGGGGTAGCTGCCACCTGGCAGGTGAGCGCTGTTATTGAAAATGTGGTGAGCCAGGAGCACCAGCTGGATATGTTCCCGGTAGCCAATAAAGTTTTGGTGCATCCCCTACAGGTGGAAAATGGGGCTGCTCTATTACCCGAAGGTTATGGGCTGGGGATAGTGGTGGACGAAGATTTTGTGAGGAGCCATAGCACGGAGCACTGGCTGGTGACCAACCACGATGTGAAGCATTTTGAAGCGGCGGGACAGGGCCAGGTATTCTAAGACAATTAATTAAAGTAAAAGATTCAACCATCATTATGGACATTCGTAAGAAATCATTTTCCGTCATGCTCTTGCTCTGCTCCTTTTTTTATGCTGCTGTAGCCCATGGCGGCCAGTGTGCCGATTCAGTGAAGGTGTACAATGCCGGCGTGAATGGCAATACTACGGCGAATATGCTGGCCCGCCTTGATAAGGACGTGTTGAGCAAGACGCCGGAGCTGGTGGTGCTGATGGCGGGTACGAATGATATGCTGCATACGGACAAGAGCGTGAGTATGGAAGTATATGAAAAGAATTACCAGGAGCTGATCACGCGGTTACAAAAAAAGTGTACTGTGATCATGATGACGATACCGCCTATATATGCGCCCTACCTGGTGCAGCGCAAGCCGCAGTTCAAGGGAGACCTTCATGCTCCGCAGGCGCGTGTGGATTCCGCCAATGAAGCGATACGCAGGCTGGCGGCAAAGAATAACTGTAAACTCATTGACTTGAATGGAATTCTGCTGGCCTGTGGAGGTGCCAATATAGATAAGGAAGGGCTATTCCAGAACGAAGCCAATATTGGTATAAATGATGGTATTCATCCAACCGCTAATGGATATAAGGTAATAGCCACTGCAGTTTACCAAACCATAATGGATTGTAAGCCTGGGGTTAAATCGGTGGCCTGCTTTGGTGACAGCATTACCAAAGGATTCAGGATGCAGGGAGAGGGTAAAACGGAAGGGGATAGCTACCCGGCAGTGTTGAACCGGATGCTGAACAGGGAGTGATTAAAGGCTTTCTGAATAATCTCACTCTATAATTACCGGGCATATATAATATCAGCGGTGGCAATATCGGCGCCCAGGAAAAGGGCCGTCCTGCTTTGCTGCCTGAATGCCAGTGGAAGCCCGATATCATTATAGCTTTGCGCACTGGCTGCATTATTGCGGCTGTAGTCCCTGGCAACAAACATGAATACCTCGTGAGTTCTTTGGGGATTCACCTGGTTGTCATAAGTCAGTGTGATAGGTTGTCCCTGTGTGTTGTAAGCTGTTCTGGTAAGGTTGCCATTGCTATCGTAGTTATAGAAAAGGTCATCACTGCGGTTATCCCATTGGCGGTGCACCTGGCTGATCCTGCCCTGGCTGTCGTAGCTGTAAATGTTGACCAGGGTATCCATACCGGGTAATGGTGTTTCTCCCTGCAATTGACCGAAGAACTGGGTGGTATCTCTTATAATGGTTCCCTTATGATCATACACATATTTAGACCATACCAGGTAAGAGGCTAGATACGATTTAAGTGCGTCCGTTAACTGGTGTTTTTGGTTGTACCTGAAGATCCAGTTGGTGGTATTTTCATCGCTGCTGTTGAAGTCAAAAACGATCCGCTCAGGATCGCCCCATTTATTATATGTAAAAACGCCTGTTCGGGTAGGAACATAATAAAAAGGCAGGTCGTGCTGGATGATCTTTTCAATCCTGGGTTTCTTTACTACCAGCTTTTCGGGGTTTTGCCGGGCGGTAGAGATGTCAGGTTGCAGGTTGGGGCTTAATAATTGCTCTGTAGATTTTTGGCAAGCGGTGAAATAGATAAAGGCAAAGAGTAGAACCAGCGTTTGGCTGATGAATTTGTTTTGGTTCATAATGGTTTGTTTGAAGTGATCACCAATGTGTAGGTCACTGTGGTTAAGCTGAAATATTATTAAGGTTTGTTTGCAGAGGAGGAGTGGTGATCAGAGGATATAAAGTTGGAAGAGATAATAAATATATGACATTTTGTTTATATAATGTGCAGGTAAATGGACTGTGCTTATTACATAAAGTCATAAGGACCTTATTAGGTTGATAGCTATCTAACATAATTTCCGTAGGCCTGGAGAATGTATTTGATTTTGTAACGCTTTAAAGAAACCTATATGAAAGTATTAATGGTACTCACCTCGCACGGTGAGTTGGGTAACACAGGAAAAAAGACAGGCTTTTGGATCGAGGAATTTGCAGCGCCGTATTATACGTTGAAAGATGCAGGGGTGGAAATTACGATAGCCTCACCAAAAGGCGGGCAGCCACCTATAGACCCCAAGAGTGCCGAGCCAGGAGCTCAAACAGAGGCTACCCGGCGTTTTGATAAGGATACAGAGCTGCAAAACTTGTTATCCCACACCAAAAAATTAAGTGAAGTAAAAGCTGCTGATTTTGATGCCGTTTTCTTTCCTGGTGGGCATGGTCCCTTGTGGGACCTTTCAACCGATCCTGAATCCATTCAATTGATAGAAGATTTCTGGGCTGCTAAAAAGCCTGTGGCAGCTGTTTGCCATGCGCCATCTGTATTGCTTAATGTAAAGGATGAAAACGGGGAGCCATTGGTGAAAGGAAAGAAGGTGACAGGGTTTACCAATTCGGAAGAGGAGGCGGTGCAACTGACCACGGTGGTCCCTTTCCTGTTGGAAGATGAACTGAAGAAGAATGGTGGTCAATATTCTAAAAAGGAAGATTGGGCCTCTTACGTGGTGAAGGATGGAC
Source organism: Bacteroidota bacterium (assembly GCA_023415275.1). Taxonomy (GTDB): domain Bacteria; phylum Bacteroidota; class Bacteroidia; order Chitinophagales; family Chitinophagaceae; genus Flavisolibacter. Next base: position 288 of record JAEZLJ010000052.1, on the reverse strand, counting down.
TGTTGATCACTGGTCAGAATCCTGCTTCTTCTGAAGAAGCAGCTAAAGAATTATTGGGCGTGTTGAAGAAATAATAGATCATAGTTTGAAAGGGGTTTAGGATTGTTTTTTAGCTAGATTAGGGACCCGGTGGTAATAATATTGATTGAAAACCATAAACCCTTCATTTTCTATTTGGTAGAAATGTAAAATCTCCTATTTTTGCCGTCCCAAAACGGGAAGTACCGGTTTAGGAAGCTAAATTGGTTACAATCCTCCTTAGCTCAGTTGGTTAGAGCATCTGACTGT
>JAEZLJ010000128.1 GCA_023415275.1 Bacteroidota bacterium | reverse complement strand
CCGCAGCGCCTATGATCATTTTGAAATCTCACCATGCATTGGAAAAGCATGTTTTAACCAAATGGCAATTGAACTGGAAAGATCAATTAGCTTTGTTTTATGGCAATTGGTTGCATGAAGGCCAGATCCTTGACCCCGTAATGCGCGATATAGAAGCATACTTCCAAAGCTCACAGGAAAACGTTACAGGAGATGTTTTTGTACAGGTGCTTCCTTATAGGTTCCAAATCATAGGCATTGAATCAGATTATGATTTGATGAGCAGCAAATTTGGAAAATATGGTGAAATGAATACTGGCTTTACAGGAGAAGATGTAAGGGGCTTTAGTAAGATCTTCGGTAATCAAACCTCCATTTATCACCAGGTCCAGGAATCCAATAAATGATGCATGCTGTCTCTACATATCGTCCATTAAAACAGTATAAATGGGGGAATGATTGTGATGGCTGGAATCTGGTAGACAACAAGGACTTATCCATAAAACAGGAGCGAATGCCTCCCGGCTCCTTTGAGCAGTTGCATTATCATGTACATGCTCAACAGTTTTTTTATATACTAAAAGGAATGGCCAGGATTCATATGGCTGACCACCTGGTTGATCTGCATGCAGGTGAAGGAATACATATTGAAGCAGGCACAAAACACATTATAATAAATAATGGGACTGGAGATTTGGACTTTTTAGTTTGTTCCAGTCCATCAACAAATACAGACAGGGTAAATTGCATTTGATGATGAAAAAAATTAACGTAGGTATAGTAGGTGGCGCAGGATATACCGGGGGCGAACTGATACGGCTTCTTATTAATCACCCCGAAGCTTCTATCTCCTTTATTCATAGTCGAAGTAATGCAGGCAAAAATGTAGCTTCAGTTCACCAGGACCTTGTGGGTGAAATTGATCTTACTTTTTCCAACGAATTATCCAACGATATTGATGTTATCTTTTTATGTGTGGGTCACGGCGAAGCCCGGAAGTTTTTGGAAGCTCATGAAATTCCTTCTCATATAAAAGTGATTGACCTTTCTCAGGACTTTCGCCTGGAGTCCAATGCCGGTTTCCAAACCAGGCATTTCATATACGGCCTTCCCGAAATGAACAGGAATAAGATCCGCGAAGCGCAAAATATTGCCAATCCGGGATGTTTTGCAACTGCAATTCAGTTAGGATTACTTCCTTTAGCATCAAAGGGGTTATTACAAGAGGTGCATAGTACCGGTATTACGGGTTCTACAGGGGCCGGACAGGGCTTATCTCCTAGTTCGCATTTTAGCTGGAGAGCAAATAACGTCCAGGCATATAAAACTTTAACCCACCAACACCTGAAGGAGATCAATCAAACGCTGTCCCAACTTGGTTCATCAGTTCCTGATATCAATTTTGTTCCATGGCGTGGAGACTTTACGAGGGGCATTTTTATAAGTTCCATGATCACTTGCGATTGGGATTATGAAAACCTGCTTGAACTCTATAATAATTTTTATAAAGCCCATCCCTTTACAGTGGTAAGTCCCCAGGAGATATTTCTGAAACAGGTGATCAATACCAATAAATGCGTATTACACCTGGAAAAAGTAGGAACTAAGTTGGTAGTGCATTCGGCAATTGATAATCTGTTAAAGGGCGCCTCCGGGCAGGCTGTTCAGAACATGAATCTAATGTTTGGTATGGATGAGAAAGCCGGTTTAGCCTTAAAGGCCACAGCATTCTAACATTATTATATGAAAGCATCAATAATTGGCGGAGGTAATATTGGAATGGCACTGGCAGAAGGATTGATCAGTTCTTCAGCCTGCACCCCACAGGATATTACCATCACACGCCGAAATATTAGCGCCCTGGCTAATATAGCTGATAAAGGTTTCAAAACTGAGACAGATAATGCCCTGGCCATACAGGATGCTGATGCAATATTCATATGCGTCCTGCCTCAGCAACTGGATCAGGCCCTTTCACAAATTAAACCTGTCATTGACCTGGAAAAACAATTGCTTGTTTCAGTAGTGACCGGCGCTCATACACAGGTGTTTCGCGATCAGTTGGGAGAAAAACTTAGAATTGTCCGGGCAATGCCTAATACAGCTATGAAGGTTCGTGAAAGCATGACCTGCCTTTCAGCAGTCAATGCAACTGAAAACGACATTGCTTTGGTGCAGAGTTTATTCAATACAATGGGTCAGTGTATAGTAATAAACGAAGACCTTATGAGTGCTGCCACTGCATTATGTGCCTGTGGAATAGCTTTTTTCCTGCGCACCATTCGTGCAGCCTCCCAGGGAGGAGTAGAAATAGGATTTCATGCCCATGATGCGCTTAAAATTGCTGCACAGACAGCCTTCGGGGCTGCTAAGCTATTAATTGCCAATAAAACTCATCCTGAAGAAGAAATAGATAAAGTGACATCACCTAAAGGTTGCACCATTGCTGGATTAAATGAGATGGAACACCAGGGATTAAGCTCGGCTTTTATAAAAGGGATCAGGCTGTCTTCCAATATTGCTAATAATTTATACAAACAATCATGAAACTATTCGACGTTTACCCCATCAATGACATTACCATCGAAAGAGCCAAAGATTCTTATGTATGGGACAAAAATGGTGTTCAGTACTTAGATATGTATGGTGGCCATGCGGTTATCAGCGTAGGGCATTCCAATGCTCATTGGGTAAAAAGGATCGAAGACCAGCTCAATAAAATTGCTTTCTATTCCAATTCAGTGCAAATCCCCATTCAGAAAGAGCTGGCGGAAAAACTTGCCAAATTAAGTGCAAAAGACGACTACCAGCTTTTCCTGGTAAACAGTGGCGCTGAAGCCAATGAAAATGCTTTAAAGCTAGCCTCCTTCCATACCGGTCGCAAGAAAATCATATCTTTTACAAAATCCTTTCATGGGCGTACCTCTCTGGCAGTTGCAGCTACAGATAATCCTTCGATAGTAGCTCCTGTGAATGAAACCGAAAATGTGGTCTTTTTGCCATTCAATAATGAAGAGGCTGTAAATAAATATTTTAAAGATCATGGATCTGATGTAGCCGCTGTGATCATAGAATCTATACAGGGGGTTGGTGGAATTACGGTGGCCACGCCTGCTTTTTTACAACTGCTTCGTCGTTTATGTAACGAACATGGTGCTGTGTTGATAGCCGATGAAGTACAGTGTGGTTATGGAAGAACCGGGAAATTCTTTGCTTTTGACCATGCCGGTGTGAACGCGGACATTTATACTATGGCCAAAGGTATGGGCAATGGCTTTCCTATTGGTGGAATTCTGATCGCTCCTTTTATAAACCCGAAGCATGGCATGTTGGGAACTACTTTTGGCGGGAACCACCTGGCTTGCGCTGCTGCGTTGGGAGTTTTGGAAGTAATGGAAGAAGAGGACCTTATTGAAAAATCCAAACAACGGGGACAGTACCTGGTTAATAAATTAAAAAAGCTGGAGGGTATTGAAAATATCCGGGGTATGGGTTTAATGATAGGGTTTGATGTGCCTGCAGACCTCAAAGACCTTCGGAAGCAATTGTTGATACAGCATAATGTATTTACAGGGGAGGCTAAACCCAATATTATAAGGTTACTACCTGCCCTGACAATAACCCGCAAGCAATTGGATGAGTTTTTAGATGCACTCCAGGAAGCGATCAATGAATTGCGAAGTGAACAAAATGTTCCCGCTGATGAAGTGTCAGCCTGAGAAAAGGAAATATATAAAGAGGATCTTAAGAATCATAAACACTAATACTATCTGATTTGAAACAGTTCATTTCTGCACATGATGTAAAAGATATCGATGCGCTGGTTGAAAAAGCATTAGTTTATAAAGCTGACCCATACAAGGATAAAACGCTTGGCACCAACAAAAGGATTGGGTGCCTGTTTTTAAATCCCAGCATGCGTACGCGACTGAGTACCCAGATAGCCGCTCAAAACCTGGGAATGGAAGCCATAATATTTAATGTGGGATCTGAAGGCTGGTCGCTTGAATTTGAGGAAGGAGCTATCATGAACGGTTCCTCCGTTGAACATGTAAAAGATGCCGCCCCCATCATGGGCAATTATTTTGATATACTGGCCATTCGAACCTTTCCTTCGCTAAAAAACCGTGAGGAAGATTACAGTGAACAATACATTCAGCAATTCATTAAATATGCCGGTATACCTGTAGTAAGTTTAGAAAGCGCTACCCTGCATCCTTTACAAAGCCTGACTGATGTTATTACCATAAAAGAATCTTTCAGGGAAAGCAGATTGCCCAGGATCGTGCTCACCTGGGCACCCCATGTCAAGCCATTGCCTCAATGTGTTGCCAATAGTTTTGCTCAATGGATCAATGCCTGGGGGAAAGCGGAGTTTGTAATTACGCATCCGGAAGGATATGATTTGAGTGAGCAGTTTACACGTGGAGCACAAATAATTTACAACCAGAACGAAGCATTGAAAGGTGCGGATTTTGTATATGTGAAGAATTGGAGTGCCTATGATCCTTATGGACAAATCCTATCCACTGACCCTTCATGGATGCTTTCCAATGCAAAATTGACTCTTACTAATCAGGCAAGGGTAATGCACTGCCTGCCGGTAAGACGAAACGTGGAATTAAGTGATGAAATTCTCGACGGTCCTCATAGCATCATCACCCGCGAGGCTTCAAACAGGGTTTGGGCAGCCCAGGCAGTACTAAGTGAGATCCTTAGATCAAATTAATCATATTGGAACCTTTAATTGTCATAAAAATTGGTGGTAACATCATTGATGATGAAGCCAGTTTATCGGCCTTTCTTAAAAAATTTGCTTTTATCAAAAGCCAAAAGATATTAGTGCATGGAGGTGGTAAATTGGCCACAAGGCTGGCAGCTCAATTGGATATTCCGCAACAAATGATAGATGGCCGTCGGATTACAGACCACGAAACCCTTAAACTGGTTACCATGGTCTATGCAGGCTATATTAATAAAAATATCGTTGCCCAATTACAGTCCTTCGGGTGTCCTTCAATAGGTTTAAGTGGTGCAGATGGAAATGCCATCCAGGCACATAAAAGAGTGCATGCCCAAACAGATTATGGATTTGTAGGTGATATCGATGCTATCAATTATTCCCTATTGAATAACCTGCTTAGCCAGGATATGACCATAGTAATGGCACCCATCACACATGATAAAAAAGGCCAGCTCCTAAATACAAATGCCGATACTATTGCACAGGAAATAGCAAAAGCAATGGCAGGTTATTACGATGTATCCCTGATCTATTCTTTCGAAAAGCCAGGTGTACTTCTGGATGCGGACGATAATGATACGGTGATAAAATCTCTCAATCTTAGCTATTACAGAGAACTGAAAGAAAAAAACCTGGTTTTTGCAGGCATGTTGCCCAAACTGGACAATGCTTTTGCAGCTCTTGAAAATGGTGTCAAAAAGGTGATCATTGGCCAGGCCATGGATATTGACCAATTAGTGTCCGGAGCATCAGGAACAACCATAAGCAATGAATAACAATACCGAAATTCTAAAGCAGGAAGCGATAATCCTGTTACAGGATTTAATAAGATTGTCTTCCTTCAGTAAAGAAGAATGGCAAACTGCCAGCGAAATTACCAGATTCCTGGCCGCTAAGGGAATACAGGTAACCCGCGTGGGTAATAATGTGCTGGCATTAAACAAATTTTATGATGCTGCTAAGCCTACCATTTTATTGAATTCGCATCATGATACAGTAAAGCCTAATAGCAATTACACCCGTGATCCATTTGAACCTTCACTGGAGGATGGAAAACTATATGGACTTGGTAGCAATGATGCCGGTGGTTGCCTGGTGTCGCTTATGATGACCTTCCTGTATTTTCATTCAATGGAAGGCTTAAAATTTAATTTGGCTTACGCTGCCACAGCGGAAGAGGAGATTTCTGGAACAGGAGGTATTGAAAATGCGCTTTCGTTTCTTCCTCCGATTGATTGTGCTTTGGTCGGTGAACCTACACTCATGCAAATGGCGATAGCCGAAAAAGGATTGATCGTATTAGATTGCATAGCCAGGGGAAAAGCTGGTCATGCGGCCCGCAATGAAGGTGAAAATGCCATATACCTTGCGTTAAAGGATGTAGAATGGATCAGGAATTTTCAATTTGAAAAGGTTTCTGACTTGTTGGGCCCTGTAAAATTGAGTGTGACTGTTATTGAAACAGATAATAAAGCACATAATGTGGTACCTGCTCAATGCAGGTTTGTGATAGATGCCAGGATCAATGAATTGTATACACTGGAAGAAGTGGTAGACGTTATCAAAAGAAATATAAAAAGTGAAGTAACTCCCAGGAGTCTTCGAATCAGGTCATCCTCCATCTCACTGCAACATCCATTGGTGCAGTCAGGATTGGCTTCAGGATTAACTTACTATGGTTCCCCCACCACCTCAGACAAGGCATTAATGCCCTTTCCCGCTTTGAAAATAGGTCCCGGAGATTCCGCAAGAAGTCATATGGCCGACGAATTTATCTTCGTTGAGGAAATCAAAACAGGGATTGATCTTTACATTGAACTTTTAAAAAAGGTTATTCTATGAAACTTTGGCAAAAAGACTCTACATCAGTTTCAGAATCAGTGGAAAAATTTACTGTTGGCAGGGACAAGGAATTTGACATGGCCTTAGCCCCTTATGATGTGCAGGGTTCCATTGCTCATGTTACTATGCTTGGCGAAGTGGGCTTAATGGAAAAAGCTGAAGCTGACAAGGCAGTTGAAGCCCTTAAGGAAATACAGGGTGAAATAACAGATGGCCGGTTTCATATAGAAGAACATGCTGAAGATGTGCACTCCCAGGTAGAATTCCTTTTAACGAAACGGATCGGAGACATAGGAAAAAAGATTCACAGCGGGAGAAGCCGCAATGACCAGGTAGCGGTGGATATTAAATTGTACCTGCGTGCAGAAGTATTGAAGATAAAAGAAGAAGCGCTAGAGTTATTTGAACTTTTGGTATCCAGCAGTGAAAAATATAAAGACAAACTTTTACCGGGCTATACCCATCTGCAAATTGCTATGCCCTCTTCATTCGGACTTTGGTTTGGGGCATATGCCGAAAGCCTGGTGGATGACCTGGAAGTATTGGCTGCTTCTTACCAGGTAACGAATAAAAATCCCCTGGGCAGCGGAGCAGGTTATGGTTCTTCTTTTCCTTTGAACAGGCAAAGGACCACCGAACTGCTGCAATTTGCTTCCTTAAATCATAATGCAGTATATGCACAAATGAGCCGTGGCAAAACAGAAAAGATCATTTCCATGGCATTAGCCTCACTCGCCGCGACATTAAGCAAGTTATCCATGGATTGCTGCCTGTACCTGAACCAGAACTTTGGATTTATTTCTTTTCCCGCAGAATTGACCACGGGCAGCAGCATTATGCCTCATAAAAAGAACCCTGATGTATTTGAATTGATCAGGGCAAAATGTAACCGTATTCAATCTGTGCCGAATGAACTGTCTCTTTTGCTGAACAACCTGCCCTCGGGTTACCACCGTGATCTTCAGCTCACCAAAGAAATCCTGTTTCCCGCGATAGAAGAATTGAAAGCCTGCTTTCAAATGGCAAGGCTTATGCTCGCCAATATTGAAATCAAGGACCATATCCTTGAAGATCCCAAATACAAGTATCTCTTTAGCGTCGAAGCAGTAAATGAATTGGTCAACCAGGGTGTACCCTTTCGCGAAGCTTACCAACGTATTGGAAATGACATTGAAAATGGGAGCTTTCATTTCGACTTCTCTCGAGGGCTTCAACATACTCATGAAGGCAGCATAGGAAACCTTTCCAACGAGGGTATTAAAAGCGAAATGAATAAAGTGTTGCAGAAATTTAATTAGCGAGCAACTTACCGATGCATTCCTGTAAGCTTTCTTTCCAGTCCCTGGTTGAGATATGATAGACAGATTGTATTTTGGTCTTATCCAGAACAGAATAAGAAGGTCTTTTAGCCGGGGTTGGGAATTGTGCGGTGGATATCGGTTTTACCTCGCAAGTAGAGTGTAACTGCTTCTTTATCTCACTGGCAAATTCAAACCAGCTGATCACGCCATTATTACTATAATTATAAATCCCGGGCTCCCATTTACCTGATCTGATAATTTCCATGATTGCTTCAGCCAGGTCAGCTGCATAGGTAGGTGATCCCACCTGGTCACTGACGATACCCAGGCTTTCCTTTTCACCCATCAGGCGCTTCATAGTCTTTACAAAATTGTTTCCATATGCCGAGTATACCCAGGAGGTCCTGATGATTACAGGATCAGTATACAGCATGGCCAGCCTCTCACCTGAAAGTTTGGTAGCACCATATGTGTTTATTGGATCCACTGGGTCATCTTCTTTTAAAGGTGTGTTGCCTTGTCCATTAAAAACATAATCAGTTGAAATATGGATCAACTTGCATCCGTATTCATTGCACAAGCTCGCAATAGCGCCCACTGCTTTTCCGTTGATCTCTTCGGCAATTTCCTTTTCCGTTTCTGCCTTGTCCACTGCAGTATATGCAGCACAATTAATGAAAAACGATGGCCGCTCCAATTCAAATATGTTTTTCAAGGCAACCGGGTCAGAAATGGATAGTTCTTCTCTTGACAAAAAAATAAACCTGAAATCATTAGTGCGGATGGATAGCTCCTTTAATTCACTCCCCAATTGTCCATTGCTTCCCGAAACCAGTATTTTTTTGATGGCGCTCATTTACCAAAAACAAAATTGTGGTTACAGTCTTTTAAATAAGGTAACTGAAGGTCTCTTTCAGATACTATCTCCTGCCCCTTAGGTATCCCCCAGTCAATTCCTAAGGCAGGATCATCAAAGCGTATTCCAGCCTCGCTTTCTTTATTGTAAAACCGATCACATTTATATAAAACCACAGCGGTCTCTGATAGCACCGAAAACCCATGTGCGAATCCTGCAGGTATCAACAGCTGCTTTTTATTTTCTGAAGAAAGCTCAATGGAAAAACTCTGACCAAAATGAGGTGAACCTTTCCTGATGTCTATTGCTACGTCAAGAATTTTGCCATCAAGCACACGTACCAACTTTGTCTGTGCAAAGGGCTGCAATTGATAGTGCAGGCCACGGATAACACCAAAAGATGATTTCGATTGGTTATCCTGGACAAATTTTATATCAATTCCACCCTCTGTAAAAACCTGTTCATTATAAGCCTCAAAAAAATAGCCCCTGCTATCTTCAAATATGCGTGGTTCAAAAATGAGCAGGTCCTGTATAGCTGTAGTAATAAAAGGCATAATCAAAAACTCCAGTAATTCCTGTTCTTTACTTTACCCCTGTATATCCCCTTCAGGTCTGCTACAAGAGCGTTTGGTTTAGTAATAGATGCAAAGTAGGCATCATCAAAATCAGCATAAGGTTCGTGGCATACGGTCACTATAACGGCATCGTAGTCCTTTCCTATTTGATCTGCCAGGCCAAAGCCATATTCATGTTGCAATTCCGTGCTGTCTGCATGTGGATCCACCACATCCACATTCAAAAAGAATTCCTTCAATTCCCTCACCACATCGGCTACTTTGGAATTGCGTATGTCACTTACATTTTCTTTGAAGGTAGCACCCATCACCAGTACCCTGGCAGCTTTTACATCGCTGACATTGCTGATAATATGGCGAACCACTTTCCTTGCTACATATAAGGACATGTTATCGTTGATATACCGACCGGCTAAGATCACCCTGGAGTTATAGCCAAGTTCACTGGCCTTATAGGTTAAATAGTAAGGATCCACACCTATGCAATGACCACCCACCAGTCCCGGGCTGAATTTTAGAAAATTCCATTTGGTACCTGCCGCTTCCAGCACTTCGTAAGTATTGATGCCCATTTTATCAAAGATGATGGAGAGTTCGTTCATCAAGGCTATATTCAGATCACGCTGCGTATTCTCGATGATCTTGGCGGCTTCCGCCACCTTGATAGAAGAAGCTCTGTGTACTCCTGCTTTTACTACCAGTTCATATACCCGGGCTATAGTATCCAGCGACTCTTCATCACATCCTGATACTACTTTTACTATAGAAGCTAAAGTATGCTTCTTATCTCCCGGGTTGATCCTTTCAGGCGAATAGCCCGATTTAAAGTCTACTTTATCCTTCAGACCGGAAAGCTTTTCAATAATGGGAAGGCAATCTTCTTCTGTGCATCCCGGGTAAACAGTAGATTCAAAAACCACATAGTCACCTTTCTTGATCACCTTACCAATGGTTTCAGATGCTTTTTTAACGGGAGTCAGATCAGGAACATTATGTTCATCCACTGGTGTAGGAACGGCTACGATAAAAAACCTGGCTTCACGTAATACATCCAAAGAATTGGTGAACTCGATATCACACCCTTCAAAGGCCTTTTTATCCAGTTCGTTACTTGGATCTATGCCTTGCTTCATCATTTCTATGCGGCCGGCATTGATGTCAAAGCCAATCACAGATAATTTACGGGCAAACTCCAACGCAATGGGCAAACCAACATAGCCAAGGCCTATTACAGCCAGCTTTTCTTTTTTATCAATTAGTTCCTGGAACATAGTGGTTACTTGTAATGGCTGCAAATATATCTGTGAACAGGCAATAAGGGAAGCGTACCGGTATTAAGATTAAAAATTACCCGGACCAAAGCTTTGTATGGAATTATATTCCGGCAAAACCCAGGTCCGTGTAATTAAAACTTATCCAGTTATTTCCTGCTTTGAAATTCTTTGGGTTGCTTAGACCACTCTTCGGGAGGAAGCGTCTTAAAATATTCGTAGGTTTTAGCCAGTCCTTCCTTACGTCCCACCACTGGCTTCCATCCAAGGATCTCGCTTGCCTTGGTAATATCAGGCTTACGCTGTTTTGGATCATCAGCAGGCAATGGTTTATAAGTAATATTGACTTTACCTCCAGTCAAATTCAAAACTTCTTCGGCGAAATCTTTTAACGATATCTCATCCGGGTTGCCAATATTCACCGGCAGGGAATAATCACTTAACAATAAACGGTAAATACCCTCCACCAGGTCGCTGACATAACAGAAAGATCTTGTCTGGGAACCATCACCAAACACCGTCATATCTTCCCCTCTCAGTGCCTGGCCAATAAATGCAGGAAGAGCTCTTCCATCATTCAGGCGCATGCGTGGTCCGTATGTATTGAATATTCGGATAATCCTTGTTTCAACTCCATGAAAATTATGGTAGGCCATGGTAATGGATTCCATATACCTTTTGGCTTCATCATACACTCCCCTTGGACCTACTGGATTCACATTTCCCCAATATTCCTCCGTTTGAGGGTGCACTAATGGGTCACCATATACTTCACTGGTTGAAGCAACAAGGATCCTTGCGCTCTTTGCCTTGGCAAGGCCCAGGCAGTTATGCGTTCCCATAGCACCCACCTTCAATGTCTGGATCGGGATCTTTAAATAATCTATGGGACTGGCAGGAGAAGCAAAATGAAGAATATAATCAAGTTCACCTGGCACATGGATGAACTTCGTCACATCATGATGGTAAAACTCAAAGTGCTCAAGTTTGAATAGATGTTCTATGTTTTTCAGATCGCCGGTAATGAGGTTGTCCATGGCGATCACATGATAACCCTCAGAAATAAACCGGTCACACAGGTGAGATCCGAGAAAACCTGCGCCACCGGTGATCAATATTCTTTTTTTCATCAAACGAATTTGGGTTGGTTTACTGATGAACGTCCAATGCTTTCATAATGAAATCCTTTTTTCTCCATTACCTGCACGTCGAAGACATTGCGGCCGTCAAAGATCACGGGGTCTTTTAACTGAGACAGGATCTTATCAAAATCAGGTGTTCTGAACTCATTCCATTCAGTAGCCACAATGAGCGCATCAGCATTCTCAATACAATCGTATTGCGTTTCTGCAAAATTGATCCTGTCGCCAAAAATTTGCTTTACATTATTTACCGCCTCTGGGTCGAATGCGCAAACAGACGCACCACTATCCAGCAATGCTGAAATGATCTCTAAGGCCGGTGCTTCACGGATGTCATCTGTATTTGGCTTAAAGGCAAGACCCCAAACAGCAAACTTTTTACCTGCCAGGTCATTATTATAATAGCGCCTGATCTTGGATACCAGGTGCACTTTTTGTCTTTCATTGACCTCTGTTACCGCATCAAGAATAGAGAAGTCATAAGCCACTTCTTTGGCTGAGTAGATCAAGGCTTTCACATCCTTAGGAAAACAGCTTCCACCATACCCGATTCCCGGGAACAGGAAACGCTTACCTATTCTCTCATCACTACCAATACCTTTACGTACCATATCCACATCTGCACCCAGGCGCTCGCACATCTGGGCGATCTCGTTCATGAAAGAGATCTTGGTAGCCAGGAAAGCATTTGCAGCATACTTCGTCAATTCTGCAGAACGCTCGTCCATGAAGATGATGGGGTTACCTTGGCGCACATAAGGTCCGTACAATTCTGTCAATAAAGCCTTGGCTCTATCTGAGGTAGTTCCAATAACGATCCTGTCAGGCTTCATAAAGTCTTCGACTGCTACACCTTCCCTTAAAAACTCCGGATTTGATACTACATCAAATTCTCCATTGTAATTCTTGGCTATGGCAGCATGAACTTTTTCTGCAGTTCCAACAGGCACGGTACTTTTATCTATAATGATCTTATAGTCTGTAAGTAATTTTCCAATATGGTCCGCAACACCCAATACATATTTGAGGTCTGCAGAACCATCTTCACCCGGAGGTGTAGGAAGAGCAAGGAAAACGATCTCAGAATCTTCAAGGCCTTCTTTAAGGTCTGTGGTAAAGCTTAAACGCTCTTCTTTCAGGTTTCTTTCAAACAATTTCTCCAGTCCAGGCTCATAGATAGTGATCTGGCCATTTCTCAACTTGTTTACTTTGCGCTCGTCAATATCTACGCAACATACGTGGTTTCCTGTTTCTGCAAGGCAGGTTCCTGTTACCAAACCAACGTATCCGGTTCCAACTACTGTAATTTTCATACTGTATGATTAAGGGTTATAAATTCTAAAACTTTAGTGGTTATATATTGTAATTGCTCCTGGTCCATTTCCGTATGCATGGGAAGCGAGATCACACGTTCTGTCAGCCAATCAGTAACTGGAAGCTCCGTACTGGAAGAATTAAAATGAGAGAACATCTTTTGGCGATGCGCAGGCACAGGGTAATAGATCATGGAGGGAATCTTATGCTCTGCAAGATAATCATGTAATTTGTTTCTATCAACCCCATTCAAAATAAGAGTGTACTGATGGAAAACATGTTTGCAATTAGCTGACCTGTAAGGAGTTGTGATAGCATCATGCCCTGAAAAAGCTGCATCATAATAGTCCGCCACAGCCCTTCGGGCGGCAATGTATTCATCCAGGTGTTCCAACTTCACTTCCAGCACTGCAGCCTGTATCGTATCCAGCCGGCTGTTACAGCCCACTATATCATGGTAGTAACGCTGGCTTTGACCATGGTTGGCCACCATTTTCAATTCATTGGCCAGTGTATCATCCTGGGTCATCATAGCTCCCCCGTCACCAAAACATCCCAGGTTTTTAGAAGGAAAGAAAGAGGTGGTTCCAATGGTTCCAATAGATCCTGTCTTTTTTACTGAGCCATCAGAAAAATAATATTCAGATCCAATAGCCTGGGCATTGTCCTCGATCACATACAATTTATGAGCATCGGCTATTTTCATGATCTCCTCCATATTCGCCGCCTGGCCATATAAATGAACGGGTACTATCGCCTTTGTTTTGGGAGTAATAGCCTTTTCGATGGCAGATGGATCAATGCAAAATGTTTGCGGATCCACATCTACAAATACGGGTGTCAGCTTAAGCAAAGCTATGACCTCTGTGGTGGCTATATAGGTGAATGAAGGCGTGATCACTTCGTCCCCTTCTTGCAAACCCAATGCCATCATGGCAATTTGCAGGGCATCAGTTCCATTTGCACAGGGAATAACGTGGCTGGAGCCTGTATAGCGGGATAATTTATTGGAAAAGCTTTGAACCTGCGGCCCGTTGATAAATGCACAACTTTCCACAACATTTGCTATCGCTTCATCAATTTGAGGTTTGATCTTCCGGTACTGCTGCTTCAGATCTACCATTTGTATTGGCCGCATGATTATTAGTTTTATACCTGATCATTCATACACAATTAATTTAATAGGTTACAAAAATCAGGCGCGCAAAAATAGGAAAATATGGCTGGCCGCAGATTCAGTTCTATTTTTGCCCACCATAAACCCCTGCCTCAATTTGCTTATACTATACAATTCTTTTATCCGGCTCTATCTGCTAGCCATCAGGCTGGCCGCCATTCGTAATCAAAAAGCAAAAGAATGGATTCAGGGAAGACAAAACCTTTTCACCCACCTGGAGCAGCAGGTTAACGCTGATGATAGGGTAATTTGGATGCATTGCTCTTCTGCCGGGGAATTCGAGCAAGGCAAACCAATTATAGCAGCCCTGAAAAAAGAGTATCCTAATCATAAGATCGTAGTCAGCTTCTTCTCTCCTTCCGGATATCATGTGGCTAAAAAATCAGATGCTGATTGTATTACCTACCTGCCGGCAGATACCAAAGCGAACGCCAGGCGATTCATTAAGATCCTCCACCCTGAGCTGGTGATATTTATAAAATATGAATTCTGGTACCACCATCTTTCAGAAGCCGCCTTCCAACACATACCCCTGTTACTGGCATCTGCAGTTTTCAGAAAGGACCAGGCATTTTTTAAATGGTATGGCGGTTTTTACCGGAATGTCTTATTCTTATTCCGTCATCTTTTTGTGCAGGACAAATCATCTTTCCAGTTGCTGAAAGTAAATCAAATCAACCATTGCTCTATCAGCGGTGATACCCGGTTTGACAGGGTAAAAGAAATAGCCGGCCATTTCACTGACGTTCCTGTCGTTACCGCTTTTATTGGAAACGACCCGGTAATCGTGGCTGGTAGTACCTGGAAGGATGATGAAAAAATACTGGCCCAATACAAGCCGGCAAAACTGGTATTAGCCCCTCATGAGATCAGCGAGGAGCATCTTCTCCAAATAGAAGAAGTATTCCCTGACTCCATCCGATATTCCCGCTGGGATAATAGAACAGGCCAGGAGAAAGTGTTGATCATTGACAATGTTGGCATGCTTTCCAGGCTTTATTACTATGCAAGCGTAGCTTATGTTGGCGGAGGATTCACTAAAGACGGTATCCATAATATACTGGAAGCGGCAGTTTATGGAAAAGCTGTCATCTTTGGACCTGTGTACCAAAAATACAGGGAAGCCAAAGAGCTCATCTCCCAGGGAGGAGCATTTAGTGTGAGCAACGCAGAGCAATGGAAGAACAGGATCGATAACCTGTTGAACAATGAGGAAAGCTTACAAACTGCAGGATTGCATGCTTTACACTACATCACAAAAAATACAGGAGCCACAGCGGAAGTGCTGCATTATATTCAGGAAAACCGCCTTCTCACCAGGTGATAAAAATGCTGTACTTCTTCTTTGTTATCATTCCATCCCAGTTTGAATTTAAGCTCCCTGTTGATCCAATACTCAGCCTCGGATAAAATATTAAATCCATTAATGGTCTTAATGCTTCTTTCATACATGGCATCATCGCCGCGGAATAGCTCACTCACAAAGGTGAACCTGTCGTTGATACCAATGCCTTTCCTGAGATCTTTGATGGGGGTATCTTTCAAGGCATGCACTACTTCCTTCTTTTCTTGCTTCAGCCTGTCATTCAATGACTCCCTGCTATCACTGATCAATTCATGCACTTCCTTTTTGGGCTGGTGCTGCATCAGCGTAGGTGTTTCTTCCACGGCATCAAATGCATGGTAAAAACTGCTCTGCATAAATGCAGGCTTTGCAGGTTCTTCTCTTTTGGGAGGCTCTTCCTTTATAATATTTTCTTCCCTGGTTTCAGGTTCTATAGATGGTTTGCGCAGAAAATAACCATTGTTTGAGGTATTGGAGGTTACCGGTTCCTGAACGCTGGGTGTCTTAACTTCTATAGGTTGCGGAGCATATTTCAGTTCCTGTTCTGTTTCGGCAGGTTTCACCAATTCTTCCACCTTTGGCAGTTCATCCAAATGCACATCCTTTTCAGCATGGTAAGTAGATTGAACAGGCATGATAACAGCAACTTTTGAAGTACCCAGAACACCATTCTTTTGCTGCAGCTTTACTATTTCCGATTGAAGCAATTGAACGGTTGGCAATATTTGGACGGGAGATACACCTTGTTCTTTTAGCTGGTATATCTTGTCAATAAGAGCATTAATTCTTTCCATTGTTTATGGTACTTTCGCTGTTTTTAACAATAGGATGTTTAGGTCTTAACGAAAAGACGTGCCTAAAAGTACTAACAGATTGCAAATAGATTAATAAACAAGCCATAATTTATCCTGGATGTTCATCGAACCAAACATTAAAGGGGAGCGGCGTGGGTGGATTGAAGTGATCTGCGGCTCTATGTTTTCCGGAAAAACTGAAGAATTGATCAGAAGATTAAAGCGGGCAAAGATCGCCAACTTAAAGGTGGAGATCTTCAAGCCATCCATAGATGTACGATATGATGAGATCAAAATTGTATCACATGATGAAAACGCCATTCATTCAACTCCTATCGATAATTCTCAAACCCTGTTATTATTAGCCCAGGATGTAGATGTAGTAGGTATTGACGAGGCTCAATTTTTTGATGATGAGATAGCCAATGTTTGTGATGAGCTGGCGCTTAGAGGCGTCAGGGTGATCGTAGCAGGCCTGGATATGGATTATATGGCTAAACCCTTTGGACAAATGCCCTTTCTCCTGGCCAAGGCAGACTACATCACCAAGCTCCATGCTATTTGTGTGAAATGCGGCAATATTGCCAATTATTCCTACCGCATCATTCCGAACGAAGAACAGATCATGCTGGGTGCCAAAAATGCCTATGAACCACGTTGCCGCAATTGCTTTACACTTGATGGAGCATTAGACTAGGTGGAACATTCTTTTATTAATAAATAGGTACATGGACAGGTCAGCATCTACTGTCCCTGTATCTAAAGTTTCTTTCCGGTGATACTTCCGTGTGTACTTACCTGGTTAGGACCCTCCGTGTTCATATCAAATACATTCTGTAGTACCAGGCCTGTAGTGGCATCAACAGTTAGCCTGGAATGCTGAGTACCTATGGCTTTTCCATCTATAGATAATAGATGGCCCTTTCCAGACAGTCTCACCAGGTTACCGGTTACGGATTGCACAGTATAAGTGCAGACCAACCTGCCTTTGGCAGGCCCCATCCTGGTTTCCGACTCTTTTTGCCAGGTATCTCCCTGCTTTACCTTTTTACCCGGCAGCATGGAAAATGTTTGGGAAAAGGTTTCCTTTACATCATTGGCGTTGAATTTTGTTTGAAAGTCTTTGAGCATTCTTTGTTTTAGTTCCGGGGACAGTTTTAACCCTGCCACCAGTCCCTCCCCTAATTCATCCAATCCCTTTACTTCCCTGATCTCACCCTTTGGGTCCACGTTCATGGTAAAACTTTTTCCCTTCATGGAGGAGAACAGGTGATTGACCATATTTAAAGGATTGCTAGCATCTCCGGCCGGCGCATCAGAACTAAACTCCATTTTTTGCCCACCCATGTTCATGGACATCGCTATCCGGTCATAGGTCACGCGTACCAGCTTTATTCCTTTGGTCTCATTCATCACGTCAAGTGAATATTGCCAGTTCATCCCTGTATTGATCTTCCTGTCCTGCACCTGCTGCGATAGGTCCATGTCAATATTATATCCATAGGTACTTCCTTTTTGCAGGTTAAAACGCAATAGAACTTCTTTGGGACCTTCCTTTGTCACGACAGTTGTTAAAGTATCGTCGTTATTTAATGACAAAGAATCTTTCGGAGAAACCTCTAAAGTATCCTTTTCCGCTGATGGTTTTGGAGCTTCCTTTGGTTCATTGCCTGCATGTCCACAGGCTGATAATAGCAAGAACGCCGCAATGCTATAAGCCTGGATCTTTTTTATGCCTTTCATTCACGACAAAATACAAATTAAGCAATGAGGTAAAAAAATGAATAGGCTATTTTCGCAAAAATTCTTTTATCAGGCCACTTACTCAAATATTGACCTTATTTAAAAAAGATGTTTTATTAGAGATAAGGCAACAATATGCTTTTTATGGTGTGCTGCTTTATGTCGGGGCCACCATATTTGTATTGTACATGGCTATTGAAAACCCTGGAACCAGCACCTGGAATGGCTTGTTTTGGATTATCCAGCTCTTTATCAGCATTAATGCAGTGGCCAAGAGCTTCTTGCAGGAAAACAAGAACCGTATGCTGTACTACCATACCATTGCCAGTCCGCAGAATTTTGTACTCGCTAAGCTGCTGTTCAATTCTTTGCTGATGTTGGCTATGAGCATGCTTAGCATGTTGCTGTTTTCACTGTTTATGAATTACCCGGTGAAAAGGACCTGGCCCTTCATCGGTATCACCTTTCTTGGCAGCTGGAGCCTGAGCCTGGTATTTACTTTCCTGGCTGCAATTGCTGCCAAGGCACAGCAAAATGCTGCTGTCATGGCTATACTTGGCTTTCCTATCATTGTGCCCCAGTTACTGGTGTT
Organism: Bacteroidota bacterium; assembly: GCA_023415275.1. Taxonomy (GTDB): domain Bacteria; phylum Bacteroidota; class Bacteroidia; order Chitinophagales; family Chitinophagaceae; genus Flavisolibacter. The sequence goes on along the minus strand of JAEZLJ010000128.1, from coordinate 13,155 downwards.
AATGAAGGTGTCGAATGCTGTTTTTGTCACCAATATCCCGGTGCCCACTGCCAATATCTTAATACTATTTGGTTCTGATATACTGGTGATACTGTTGGCCATCATCCTGTTTCCATTTTTATGGAAAGACTAACAGGCTGATCGTATAAGTATAAATCTCCTGCAGATTCACTGGTTTTCCTCTATCCGGTATGATAATAGTCAGGAATGCCCCATCTTTTGTGCTTTACTGCAAAACTGAACTTGCCAACTAAGCTGCTTCCCTTATTTTTGCTCCCAAATTTAAAAGCGATTGCTGCTTTAATAACCCCAGTTTATGAAAAAATGGTGGTGGAAAATACTGTGTATTGTCCTTCTTGTCTACACGATCATAGCAGGCCTGTTATGGAATAATGTTCCCAGGCTGCCTCAATTGAATGAAACGATCCGGAATCTTTACTTCCATGTGTGTATGTGGTTTGGCATGATGATACTGTTCATAGTATCAGTGGTCCAGGCAGTTAAATACTTACGTACCAACGACCTTCAACATGACACAAAATCCAGGGAATATGCCGTAGTAGGGATCATATTTGGTTTATTAGGATATGCCACAGGAGCTATCTGGATGTCCTTTACCTGGGTAGATCCTAACATGCCTGCCTATGCGTCTTTTGGGCAGATAGCACGTGAACCCAAGCTAATTGGTTCCGCCATAGCCCTGCTTATTTATTTTGCTTACTTGGTATTGCGCGACTCTATCAGCGATCTTGATAAAAAAGCCAGGATCGGCGCTGTTTATAACATATTTGCCTTTGCCTTCCTGTTCCCGGCCATCTGGATCATACCGAGACTGTTACCCAGCCTCCATCCTGGTGGGGAGGGACCCGGGGGTGTGCGCACGGATAACCCGGCTCTTGACTTTAAAGCGCTGGCACCCCAGATGCGCCTGGTATTTTATCCTGCAATCATTGGCTGGACCTTATTAGGTGTCTGGATCACCACTTTGAAGATCAGGATGAAGACCTTGAAAGAAAAAACATACTTACACTAATGATAAAACGAACCCTCCTTTCCATCTTTTGCTTCTTCATTTGCCTTGCTGTATTTGCACAGGACAGCAGTGCGGTGCCTATGGCAGATGAACTCCGTAAAAATGGAAAGATCTATGTGGTGGTAGCAGTGATACTCACCATATTCATTGGCATCATTCTCTACCTTATCCGCCTTGACAGAAAGATATCTAAATTGGAAAACAATAATTCTTAATCTTAAATAGAAGTTCATGTCAGCTAACGAAGAATACAGCTTTTTTGGCGCCGTCGAAAAAAGCTTTGATAGAGCAGCAAAATTTACCAATTGGGATCCAGGTATCCTGGAGCAGATAAAAGCTTGCAATGCTGTTTACCGTATGAAATTCCCTGTACGCATGGATGATGGCCGCATCGAAGTCATCGAGGCCTACCGTGTGCAGCACTCCCAACACAAAACACCTTGTAAAGGCGGTATCCGTTTTGCCGCCGAAGTGAACCAGGATGAAGTAATGGCCCTGGCAGCCCTCATGACCTATAAATGCGCCATCGTGAATGTACCCTTTGGTGGTGGCAAGGGTGGTATCAAGATCAATCCCAGGAAATATTCTGTATATGAACTGGAAAAAGTAACCCGTCGCTATACAGCCGAACTGGTAAAGAAGAACTTTATCGGGCCAGGCACTGACGTTCCTGCTCCGGACTATGGTACCGGTGAAAGAGAAATGGCATGGATCGTGGACACTTACGCCAGCTTACGTCCCGGTGAGATCGATGCTGCCGGTTGCGTAACAGGTAAGCCTGTAACCCAGGGTGGTGTACGTGGTCGCAGGGAAGCCACCGGTATGGGAATTTTCTTTGGCATCCGCGAAGTATGCCAGATGCCTGATGTCATGGAAAAATTAGGATTGCCTGTTGGTGTGGAAGGCAAAAGAGTGATCGTGCAGGGACTGGGTAACGTGGGCTACCATGCTGCCAAATTCTTCCACAATGCTGGATCAAAGATCATTGCACTGGCCGAATATGAAGGTGCAGTTTATTGTGAGGACGGCCTGGATGTAGATGCCGTTTTCGAACACCGAAAGAAAACAGGTTCTATCCTGAACTTCCCTGGCGCATCTAATTTTGCCAAGAACACAGATGCACTGGAATATGATTGCGACATCCTGATCCCAGCGGCTTTGGAAAACGTGATCAACGGAGAAAACGCTCCCCGCGTAAAAGCAAGGATCATTGGGGAAGGTGCCAACGGACCTTTAACGCCAGAAGCAGATGAAGTATTTGTAACTAAGGGAACCCTGGTAGTGCCTGATATGTACCTCAATGCAGGTGGTGTTACCGTATCCTATTTCGAATGGTTAAAGAACCTCAGCCACGTTCGTTATGGTCGTATGGAAAAGCGTTTCACAGAAAATATGAACCAGCACATCCTTGGCCAGATCGAAGAGCTGACCAACAGGCAGGTAAGTGCCCGGGAAAGACAGTTCATAATGCATGGACCAGAGGAAGTGGACCTGGTGCACAGCGGTCTTGAAGAAACCATGATCACCGCCACCCGCGAGATCATGGAAGAATGGAAAAAGAACCCTCAAATACCTGACATGCGTACAGCAGCATACGTGGTAGCCATCAATAAAGTTGGCACCAGCTATGCCGAGTTAGGTATCTTCCCATAGAAGAACATGAGAAAACCCATATCGCCCTGTTCCTTATAAAGGAATGGGGCTTTTTATTGGATGTTTGATGCCCCAATTAATCTACAACTCCCTTTTAATTGAAGATCAGATGCCAAAAAGCATCAATTATAGCCTTGTATTACAAGGTGTGTTTCGATCCTTCGTAGTTGAAAACAATCAATCGTTCCCGAGATTCATATGAGAACGTTTTCTTCCGTTTTATAGAGTAACAAATTGGTGAATTGAAAATTAATAAAATACAGGAACGTTATTAAAAGTTCCATTCTTAATAATTACAGAACCTGTAGTACCATAAATATTTGGGTTCCCCTGTGAAATAGCTGGTGTAAGTTGCCCTGAAAAATTCCCACTTATCTGCCCATCATTATATGATGTAACATTGAAGTTCATATTATCAGTAGGACCATATACATATTGGGGTTTGCCTTCAAAGGTGGTAATGTACATGGGTCCATAACTATTTGTGTATTTATAATTCCCCACCTTTAAACTATCAGTATAAAACGTAAAAATGAACTCTCCATAACTACCTAATCCAGTAAGAATATAACCGTTTGATTTTTCACAATATAATGTACTTCTGCCGAGAGGCAGGTTGCCGGCATCAATGACAGATATTGTTACAGGGTTACCATTGATTTCATAACCCATTGTAGCAGTTGGGGTCTTCCCTGCAACCGTAATACCAAGCATAGCATCAGGAATAGATTGCTTAAGGCATGAAGTCAAAAAGACAGTTATCATTGCAAGGGCAAGGTACAATTTCATAGTTTTTATAAGTTCGCAGTGTAGTTTAATAATCACTTTCTCTTTTCCCAAAAGAAATAAATCTGGAAATTCCCAGGCTTATCAAATTGTTAGATCCGCCATGGGCAATTACAGTTTCGTAACGAAAATTTAAATCAAAAGGTGCATTCCCTATAGTAAATAAGTAACCTGTTCCTGCCCCAAATACCACTCCGTGATATTTTAAGTCAACGTCATTGCCCTCAATTGGCAACGAGGTTATTCCTACCAGGTTGTAGCCAATCTGCGGCTCAACATAAAATCCTTGCCCGGATCTATCCAGAGTATACCTGTAGCCGGTTATCAGTGGGCACATAATAGTACCGTATTGATTTCCATAACCCTGCAAAGGAAAAATATTCGCGCTTAATTCAAATGTGATATCGGCAGCTTCTGAAGCAGGAAATCCTGTTTTTATAAATGCACCAAAGCCCATTGAGTAATCTTTGGTATTATTTCCAACTAACTTCATTACTCCTAATTGCGCATTTGCCTGGAACACTAATAGAAACACGAAAGCTGTAAATAATCCTTTACCCATAAACAGTACGCTTTGAATGGTCCAAAAGTAATATGCAGATACTGCTATTGCAACCATTATTCAAAGAGATTTCCATCACTATGCAAATAATATGATGCCCCTGCAGAATTTTCCTTCCATTTAGAAAATTACATATGCCTTCCTGCAAGAAAATATTTGAAGCCTTAGCAAAGATTTTAAAAGAAAAAAATATTAATTCTTTACTCTCTGAAACTCCAGGTCCTGGAAGTCAAAGCTGAAATCTATATTGGGTGAAATACCCTTCATCTTAATGCTTTGTGCCTTCCCGTTTTCATCAAGCCCAAACATAGCAAAAGCATCACAGTTCATATCCTGGTATTCCCATTTTATAGCAAATGTATTCGCCTTGTAAAAACTCATGGGCCCAGTCAATTTTGGTGAGCGTAAAGCTTTAAACCAAAGCTGGTTCCCTTTTAAAAATACTTCCGCTTTGCCAAACCATTTGTCCTCGTATATACCGGTATAATCGGCCGGGTTCACCTTTGTATTTTTTGCCGCGGCCACTGTTTGCCACACCTTTGCAACCACTGAATCCGCAGACTTATCATTTGACTTCATATACTGACTATACTTTTCCACCCAATTATTGTTATCCAGGCCTAAGTAACTATCAATAATGGTTTGCTGCAAAGCGCTAAACAAAAAGCCTCCCCCACTTTCCGTATTGGTTAATATCACCACACCCAGTTTTAAATCCGGTATTAATGTAACACTTGTCAGCATGCCAGGCAGGCCCCCTGTATGTGAAACCTGCATATTGCCCTTTATATCGTTGAGTCCCCAGCCCAATCCATAACCACCAAAATGTTCATTATAACGCGGATCCCTGTCAACCCCGGTTACTGTATGAATGGTCCACATTTCTCTCTGTCTTTTCTCACTGAATAACTGCCTGGAAGGATCAATGCCATACTTACCCTTATTGAGCTGCATCATCATCCATAAGCTCATGTCATGCACATTCGAAAGTATTCCTCCCGCCGCACCATTCACCTGGTGCTGGAAAGTAGCAATGGTCCGTATCATTCCGGATTGAGTAGAATGTGGAGTGGCCACATTGCTACGATCCTTAATGGCATCCAGAGAGGAAAATGAATTCGTCATTTGCAGGGGATCCAGGATTCTTGATTGAATAAATTTTTCCCATGTCATGCCACTGATCCTTGCTATCAGTTCCCCGGCTATAACATAGAGCTGGTTGTCATAATCGAATTGGGTTCTGAAGCTGGACACAGGCTTGAAATGTTGAAACACGGTCAGCTTGTCTTTGATGGTGAAGTCGGTACCATCAGGGAAATCCATCAAGTCACCGGCACCTAACCCAAGCCCGCTTCTATGACATAGAAGATCTTCTACCAAAAAGTTCTCGGTTACATAATCATTATACATTTTGAATTCAGGCAGGTAGGTTCGCACCTTATCTTTCCAGTTCAGCTTTCCTTCATCAATCAATATGGACAAGGCAGCTGTGGTGAAAGCCTTGCTATTGGAAGCGATCTGGAAGTTCGTATGCACATCTACAGGAAGCTTTGTGGTCACTGACCTGACACCGTAACCCTTTTCATGTATGATCTTTCCATCCTGTACAATGGCCACTGCCACACCCCCCACATTGAATTTTTCCATGGCCTGTTGCACCAATGAATCCAACCTGGCAGAAGGAATCTGCGCATATAGGACTCGGGTACTTAACAAGGCAAAGCATGCAATAAGCAGTAATGATCGTTTTGTATTTGTATTGGTCATTGTGGTTACAGTTCAAAGTTGAAACGATGGCCTGCATGCTATCAGAATACTTGAAATAGCATATGTGCAGGCAGTGGACTACATACGACCTGTTAAGATATTTAAATGTTGATGAAAGAACAATAGTAGGAAGATAGATTAAAAGCTAAGATGTAACGAGAAGCTTCAACCAACCGGTTTAATTGGCATTACATACAACTACGGCTTCACAATTTATATAGTTGAACAGATTTAAAATTCTACAATAAATCCAATGGTTGGCAAAACATTTCCGTCCACATTGTCCAGGATATAAGGTATGGCATTGCTGCCGTCGATTTTCACAGGTTGACCATCCGTAGTAATAAACGATGTGTTATCAGTATTCCTCTGAAAAGTGTATTGCGGTGTACCGGCACTTTTCGATGCATAAAAATTTTGCACATCAATATACAGATCCAGTGTAAACCGCCTGGAGTTCCATTTTTTGTCAATTCTTATGTCAGCAGCATGGAATGCAGGTAATCGCCTGCTGTTGACCAATCCATAGTTCAACACACCTGTACCCAAGGTCAGGTAATTAGCCCGGCTCTCATCGAGGTTAAAAGGTGTGTAAGGCGCAGCACCCTGGTAACGGAATTTTACACCCACCTCCCACTGTTTGGCCAGTTTATAACCCATGGTATAATTAAGTAAATGACGGTTGTCCCAGATGGCAGGAGCATACTTTCCATCCAGCCCTGAAAATTCGCTCCGGTATAGCGTATAGCTTAGTATACCGAAAAAGTGTTTTGTAAGCTTCTTCTGTGCAAAGAGCTCAAATCCATATACACGGCCCCTGCCGTTTTGTATTACGGGTTCATTTCCAATGGCTCCAAACTCAGTGCCCTTATTGGCAAGGCTTATTCCATCCGTGGTACTGACAGGATAATCGCTGTACCATTTATAGAAACCTTCGGCAGTAAAACGGAAATCACTGTTTGGCAAGAACTCAAAGCCGCCGGTGGCATGTGTGCTCCTGATATACTTACCCGGGTTCAACAACATACCTGCAGCATTGGCATAAGCGATCTGAGTATAGCTGGGTAAACGGTAATACAAACCATAGCTGGCACTCATATTCACTTTAGGAGAAAGGGCATAGCTGGCACTGACCCGTGGACTCAATTGCTTCAAGGGATTTTGCTCTCCGTTATCAAGACTGTTGGCATCCGCTCTCACTCCCCCACTTATAGCAAGGCGTTCATCAAAAAACCTTCGGCCTGCCTGCAGGAAAGCACCATACCGTAAAAAGTTTTCTTTACTGGCAGTATTGAATACGGTCTTTTCCTGTACCACATTGCCAAGGCTATCTCTAATTTCAGGGCGAAACACCTGTTCAAACTTATTATTAAACTGGATGTATTGTGCCACCAAACCATAGCTAAACTTCCAGCCTCCCCGGTTATTGGTCATGTCCCATCTTAGCTTGTTCTCCGTCTCATTACTCCTGATCAGCAAGGTTCTTTCTGCATCTACCGGTTGTTGGTTGTCCATGAACTTATCAACTGTATTGTCCAGGGTGTTGCGGCTAAGGGAAAGGTTCCAGTAACCATTCTTTACCAGTTGTTTCAGTGTGGCGCCTACTGTATAGGTCCATTGGTTGATGTTAGGGCTGCTGTTAATAGCATAGAGCTTTTCCGGGGTAGCATTCTTTGGCGCAGCAAAGCTGAATTCGTCAATAGCGCCAATGCCCAGGAAGCTTAACGTGGTTTTAATATTAATGCGGGTAGTGGTCTTGAACTGGAAATCCCAGTAGTTAGGCCTGATGGGCAGGTCCAGGGTTTTGAAAAGGAACTCCAGGTAGCTTCTCCTGGCAGATACCAAAAAGGTTGTTTTATCAGACAGAGGTCCATCAAACGTAGTTGCCAATTCTGTACCACTCAAACGTATATTGCCCTGGATGCGATTGCTGTTGCCTGTCTTTTGCCTGAACTGGAACACACTGCTCAAGGCATTGTCATACCTGGCATCAAAGGCTGAAGTACTCAGTTTCACTTCTTCAATAAAACTTACATTTAAAATGCCCTGTGGGCCGCCGCTGCTACCCTGCGTAGTGAAATGATTGATCACAGGCACTTCAATTCCATCCAGGTAAAATACATTTTCGGAGGGTGAGCCGCCCCTGATGATGATATCATTCCGAAAGCTGCCACCACCTGCACCGCCACCTACCCCGGGAAGCGATTGAATGACCCTGCTGATATCAAAATTACCCCCGGGATTGGCCTTTATTTCTTCTGTGGTCAAACGTTGTATGCTTAGCGGGCTTTCAAGGGTAGCAGCTCTTGCCGAATTTTTCCTACCAGTAACGGTTACGCCTTCCAGGTCTTTGACCGCGGCCTCCAATTCTACATTCAGTGTAGTAATGTTGCCTGTAGTAAGCACCACGTTTGATATCGTTTTTTCCTGGAAGCCCACACCCGAAAAACGAAGCATATAGCTGCCAGGTGGAATGCCGGCAAAGCGAAAGACTCCTGTAGTATCAGTAAGGGTGGTTTTATTTCCCGGGTTGATCTCAACGGTAATACCAGTAAGTAATGCCTGGCTGTTTTTATCTACGATAGTTCCTGAAATGGTGACTTCATTTTGAGACCATACTTTAACCATCATCAATAGCAAAATCAAACAAATCGAAGCTCGCTTTCCCGGTAAAGGCATCAATGGCATCATTTCCGCCAAAGGTAGGTGTAGCATAAATAACAGCCTTGATTGCCAGGCTTACAAGATTTAAAAAGAAAGGAAGTGTTATAACTTTAGGAGTAGAAACAGCGATCTTTTAAACAAGAAATCATTTACTGCCTCCTGGGGGCTTTACTTCATGGATTTGTGCGCAGGAAGCTTCTGTCATAAGGTTGTCGGTCTTTTTGCCTTCAGTACTCCAACAATGAATATAATTTGTCCTAACAGAAACAAAAGAAATGGTACAAGCACTAAAAACCTTTCAAAATAATAATCCCCAAAAGCATAACTATTGTTCAGAAACACCGATAAAGAAAGAAAAATATGAAGCAAAAAAACTTTGCGATTGACTACATTTCCTTTTTTCTCTACTAGCAGGTAAATCGCTGAAGCTACTCCAAGCCATAGAACTTGAAAAGCACTTACAAAGAACCAGGGAGGATATATAGTAGTGTGCCAACCAGGAACAACAGAAGTTGCAACCTGCCCGGAAAAACCAAGTAATAGTCCAATTAAGAAGAGGATAAAGAATACAAAAGAATATTTAACCATGAAATGAAATGATTGCCTCTACTGCGGAATAAAGATATGTTGATGAATAGTTAATTAAAAGGCTTACTGTCCACCCGGGCTTCACTTCATGGCATTGTTTCAGGGAACCCTTGGGAGCTCTCCCGCAAGCCACTTAAGTCTTATAAGTGATCTCTTGATTCTTTTCAATCAGTCATCATCATGAGTCATCATACTATATTCGTTATAGTATATAAATTCAATGCTATTATAGATGCTAAAAGCTTGCACCAATTCATCTACCTGTAAAGGAAACTTTAGTAGAAAGCTGGTTGTCCTATTATAGCTTTGTATAATAACCACCTCAATGGCATCCTTTCTGCGAAAACTGTATCTAACCTCATTCAACATTATTTTTCTTATAGAATCAACAGAAATGGTTTTATCCATGTTAGCTCCTGAAAGCTGGAATTGATTCGCATCCATTATAAGCCAGGCGTCTTTACAGGTCTTTGAAACCTCATAAATTGGAATTAACAACACAAGTCCAATGATAGAATATGCAGATGCCTGCTTCAACCATTCCGGAACAACTAAAATAAAATAAGCCACCCTCATTTCTCCGGAGGCCCTTTCCGAAGGAATCATAATCAAATACAGCAGAAAAAGGACTGTAAAGAAAGTGGCCATAATACCAAACAATAGCGCACTCCAGTAAGGAATTTTCTTTCTAAAAAGTATTTGAAATTCTTTCTGTGTAGCCATATTGCTATTTCATCTTCATACTTTTTTACTTCCTACCAGGGGTCTTCACTGCCTGGTTTTTTGCGCAAGGAGACACCGTTATTTTTCCTGCAAGAGCATCAATAACTAACCTTTTTACCGTCTTGTAAAGATCATTTCGTATTCAATTCAAAGTTTTTAAAACTGACTTACAATTAAGAAATCAACTATAAAGTAAATCATAGAACCATTTTGCCACCACTTGATAAGTCAGTGTGCCAAACAATGCCACTTCAAGGCTTTGTTCTATTATGATAAAGCTGCCCACATATTTGAGTACAGGGTGAATAATACCATTCTTTAATTTATCCCAAATCCAGGCAATAACAATAAGACTGTCTGCCAGTACCAGGCCAAACCATATTTCAGGCATAGGTACCGAAGGAAAGTAATGTCTAAAACGAAACCAGGCTGGCCATAAAACCACAATGGTAGCCAAAAGCATCAGTCTTTTATGTGTTTCCGGGCTATTTCTATTAAGGATACCCGCTAATACCAGTGAAAAAAACAATATACCGGATGTGATTACCCCTAATAAACTTGAATAGGCAAATTCACCTAAACCCTTGTCCAAATCCCTATGAACAACAAAAATGCCTGCAGGTACCATGGTAATAGAGATACCAGCGGCAATCAGAATTCCAAGTATACCCAAATATTGGTGAATGCGGTAGTTTTCAAAATGTATTAAGGTTGGCTGAATTACAAACAATATGATCCATGCAAAGGCAAGGGCTCCATGTAAATGAAGAACAAAAGGAGCATTAAAATTTCCATTGGCCACAGGAAGAAAAAAAGTTTTCCCAAAACCAACGATGGCAGCAAATAGGCCGACAATAGCCATTATCAGGAAAAACGATGGGCGCCTTTTACTAGAAACTATTTCCATTTAATAATTAATAAGCTTGATTGTTAGGACGCATAATGATCTCATGACTTTGTTAAAAACAGTAAAGTTTGAGTTGCCGTTCTTTGACTTTCTAATGTTAATCATTGTTGTCAGTTTAAAGATAGTTCGCTTGCATTGCATTTACAAAGGGGTGCAGTGGACTCTTAAAGTATATATGGCCAAATACCTGGAAAAGTTTGCAAGCGCCAACAGGTTATTGAAATGGAACATTCTGATTGTGCTTTATTATAATTATTACCTAGTTCAATAGCGTCCCGGTTCAACCTTCTTACGTGCACTTATCTGAAAGCGATTCACAGTATTTCATTATTTGTACTTCAGATATTTGGTCCCATGATAGGTTTGAATAGTTGGTATTTCTGTAGTGACCACAACTTTTACCACACCGTCCTTTTGTAGTTCAAAGCTTGCTTTGGGATACCCCTCACCCCCTTCGAATGAGTTATGGCCAACATATTTCAAACCCGCTACAAGCTGTCCATTTTCTTTCATAAATAGCAGATCATCACCTTTACTAAACTCAATAAAGTTATTACCCCCAATATCATAAAGCCCGGCAATCTTATCGTACACTTTTTTATCAAGTAGAATTCCCTTACTCATAATAACATTGAAAAGGATTTGGCTTTCGCCAGAAGAGTTTTTACTCATTGTAAGGATCCTGTTTACAGCTTGTGGGGCAGACGCCCACCTGTCCGTGTCCACATATTTACCGCCTTTAAAATAGATTTGCGTGATCAGGTCCTGTTGATCAGGCACTGATACTCTCATATGTATATGGGCCGGCCTCCAGGTAGCTTCGTTATTGGGGACAGCCTGATAAGGAACAGGCAGGATAGATTTGAATTCATAGCTTCCATCCTTTCCTGTTCTTTGTCCGCCACGGTAATTGTATTCGTCAGATGTATTATCATACATCTCATTTTCATCGCAATGCCAGATTTCCACCAACGCATTATTGATGGGTGTTTTTGCATCCTCTTTAAAGATGCTTCCTTTCAAAACGATAGGTGTACCATTTGAACCTGGAAGCCTGAGATTGGTTCTAATAGGCGCTCCCGGCCTGTAAAACGGGCCAAGGATATCAGTGGTTGTGGGTGTATCGCCTTCGAAGTTTATACCATTCCAGTTCAATGCTCCAAAAGCGCTGATACTAATCACGGTTAGTGTGGAGTTTTTGATAAAGTCCCTACGTTGCATAGTAATTAGTTTTGGTCGCTAATGAATAAATTCACCACATAAGTTGTTAGATGCAGCTGGTTTTGCAGCAAACTCAAAAATCTGCTCTTCGGGTTTTTGCTACAGTTAATTTACGAAAATGTAAAACGTTTGTTGCGTCCCTTTTTTCCGTCTCCACCCATTCTTTCATTTCTTCTTGTGATAGTTGGCTATTATAACACCAAATGGCTTGCAGCGCCTTCTGCTCTTCTTCATCAGAATATTTGATAGTAACATTTATGTAGGAAGAGTCGACGGTATTAAGGCCACCTATCATTTTAAACTTTTCATCTTCTCTTTTTGTCCATGAGATATAGTAGGTAGGATACCTTTCAACCCACTTTTCCTTCAAAATGATTTCAGTTGTCATGTTGCTGATCATCCTGTGATCAGAATGTCCAGTGTCTCCGTCGGGCCCAAATGTGATGATGATGTCAGGATTTAGTTGCTTTATCTTTTCAGTCAACTTTGTTTTTAATTCCTTAGACTGGCCAAAGTAGTTTCCAACGCCAATACGGGTATCAAAACCATCTGTATAACCTAAAAATATAGGTGGCTCGATTCCCATCCTTTGGCATGCACAGGTACTTTCAGCTTCTCTGATTTTAACAAGAGTATCACCGGTTGGAAAACCAGGTTTTATTCCGTATCTGCCATCAGTCGCTATCATGATGTAGACTTTATGACTCTTACTATATTTTGTAAGTAATTGGGCAATGGCAACTTCGTCATCAGGATGTGCAAATATCGCCAGCATGACTTTTTGCTTTTGTTCAATAGCGAATGAGCCAAAAATCAATAAGGTGAGAATTAAGAGCAGTTTATTCATGACAGTTGATTGATGCGTTTGTATATTTTACACAACACAAATAACATTTACCCAACCATACACAATATATATAATTTTTGTTTGCTGTCTACATGGCATTTCCTCATGCACTAATTAGAGTTAATGCGTGATACAACCCACTGGTTTACACACCTGGTGAACATCTAAATTCCTTTTTACCATACCAACGATCTGTGAGTTTATTAAGTTGCTCTTCAAAATTATGTAGCACCGGCGTGCACACCTCAAAAATGGTAATAATCAATTCAGGAGATAATTTTACTGTCCACCCGGGGTCTTCACCGCCTGGCTTTGCGCGCTGGGAGACCCCGGGATTTCTCCTGCAAGAACATCATTTATATGTACTATTTTATTCACCCTTACTCCAGTTTCATAAAAGGCAG
>JAEZLJ010000046.1 GCA_023415275.1 Bacteroidota bacterium | reverse complement strand
GAATGGATGGTGGCCGATACTGATATATCATTGCAGGAATCCGTCAGTAATCTCTTAAAAAGCTCAGGCAAAACAGTTGCTACTGCAGAAAGTTGTACTGGTGGGTACATTGCCCACCTGATTACTTCTAAGCCTGGCTCGTCGGCCATTTTTAATGGCAGCGTGGTTTCATATTCCAATACTGTAAAGGAAAATGTATTGGGAGTAAATAAGCAAACCCTTATTGATTTTGGCGCTGTCAGTGAACAAACCGTGACAGAGATGGTGCAGGGAGTTTTGAAGGTAGTTGAAAGCGATTATGCCCTGGCTACATCAGGTATTATGGGACCTGATGGTGGAACACCTGAGAAACCGGTAGGAATGGTATGGATAGCTGTGGGCAATAAAAATAAGGTGGTGGCGGCTCAATATAATTTCAGGTATGACCGAACACGAAATATTGAAATGACAGCCCAAACAGCATTGACAATGCTACGCCGCTTTATCCTGGAACAGGAGACCTTGAAGGATTAATATTGCATTGCTTATTTTTGGCGCAAATTCCAGGATTGGAATGTTAATGATTGCTTGGTATTCTATTACAGGAACTCTATATCTAAGTTCTTGAAAAGAAACTATGCTTCTGGCATTGTGGCCCTGGAAGTCTAAAAAGAAACTATAAACTATTATATGGCTACTGTAGACCTGGTAATGCCTAAGATGGGCGAAAGCATCATGGAAGCAACCATTTTAAAATGGCATAAAAACCCCGGAGATGCTGTCAAAATGGATGAAACTGTCCTGGAAATTGCTACGGACAAAGTGGATAGCGAGGTGCCTTCTACTGCGGAAGGGGTGATTTCAGAAATATTGTTCAATGTAAATGATGTAGTTCCCATAGGTACTGTCATTGCCAGGATAAAAACAGGAGCAGCAGAGACTACCGCTGCTTCACCAAATCAACCTACTCCTGAAACAACATACGCTTCGCATAGCCAACAGGAAGTAAAGGAGACCCAGGCGCAGGTTAACACTTCTACTTATTCACAGGTAAATAGCAGTAGTGACCAGGGAAATAATGGTAATAAGTTTTATTCTCCATTGGTATTGAATATTGCTGCCCAGGAAGGAGTTAGCATGGTGGAGTTGGAAAATATCAGGGGTACAGGGAATGAAGGCAGAGTGACCAAACGGGACATTCTTCAATATGTAAATGAAAGAAGAAGCGGCAAAGTTCAAACGAATGCGGTTGCCAATCCTCAACCTCAACAGGCTCAATCGTCGAGGGAACAACAAATGATGATCCCTGTAAACAAAGTGGAGACTTCAGCTCCAACCACTTATAGCGGCAATGTGGAGATCATTGAAATGGACCGTATGCGCCGGTTGATTGCCGACCATATGGTTCGCAGTAAGCAAACCAGCCCTCACGTCACATCATTTACAGAGGCAGATGTAACCAACCTGGTACTTTGGAGAGACAAGGTGAAAAAAGAATTCGAAAAGAGAGAAGGTACAAAAATTACATTCACTCCTTTATTTATAGAAGCCATAGTACGCTGTATCAGGAAATTCCCATTGATCAACAGCTCACTCGACGGCAATAATATCATTGTAAAGAAAGATATAAATATAGGTATGGCAACTGCCCTGCCTACAGGCAACCTGATAGTACCCGTGATCAGGAATGCAGACCAATTAAATATGGTAGGACTGGCAAAAAAAGTTAACGGTCTCGCAGATGCTGCTCGAAATAATAAATTAAAGCCAGAGGACATTGCAGATGGAACATTTACTTTAACCAATGTCGGAACCTTTGGCAGCCTGATGGGAACACCCATCATCAATCAGCCACAGGTAGCCATACTAGCTGTGGGTGCTATCAAAAAGCGTCCTGTAGTTATTGAAACGCCGCATGGTGACAGTATAGCCATACGACACATGATGTACCTTTCTATGAGCTATGACCACAGGATCGTTGATGGAAGCCTTGGAGCTACATTCCTTACAGCTGTGGCCAATGAACTTCAAAATTTTGATATCAACAGGGAGTATTAAGCCTGTTTATTAAAAAAGGGAGCACCCTTTGCATGATGCATGAAAATGGGCTCCCTTTTTTACTTCAATTTATAATTTCTCCTGGGCCCGATTAAGCAAAGCCATCATTTTCCAAAATGCCTTCTTTCAAAACTGTAATGCTTGCCCGTACGCTTCACTACAAAAAGGTCCCCGTATTGGGTTTCAGGAAGATCGCCAGGAATCGTATTTGATCCCATAAGAGTATTGACAATATTATCTACCGTATTGGAATGTCCCACGATCAGGAGATTTTCTCTTTTATTCCTAAGTGATCGCATAAAACTTGTATCGTTAGGATCATATGATTGAATTTGCAGGTTCAATGCCTGTGCCAAAGGTTGTGCAGTCGATATGGTGCGGGAAAATTTTGTGCTATAAATAGCACGAATATGCTCTGAAATGAGAACGCTCTTCAACGCTTCTGCCTTTTCTTTGCCTTGCTCTGACAAAGGAACGTCATTGGTCATATTGGTGGCCGCTTGCTTCTCGGCATGTCGCACTATAAAATAACTGGTTGACTTACAGGAATAAAGAAGAACTAAAAAAATAATAGCAGGCCAATTCGCATGATTATATTATTAACACATTAAAGATAAACAGGTATATGATTTGAATAGTCTATTTAGTAAATTAGGAAATCAAATCTTTTAGACTATGAAACAATTGTCCGAAACCTGGTTTGCTGAGGGATACATTGACTTTGAATTAAAGAAGTACACCCTGTTGGCTTACCTGCAGGAGATCAATAAATATTTTAATGAGAATAAGCTGTATCCGCAATTAGCTGACCTCATTTTTCATTATAACAACATTGTTGCCTTTCGGGAAAACAAGAAATACCTGCAGGAGCATTTTCCAAAAAAGCTCACAGGTATACAGATCGAGAAACTGCAATTATTGTATGAACAAATGATAGCAGATGACGAACTTATGCAGCAACTGGAAGAGATCATCAATTACTCCGCCAATAAAATGAAGTCTGCCATCAGTAATGGCACTGAACTTTATGAATTTGTCGAAGAAAAGTTAACTATTACTCCTGTGGGCCTGGTGCCACTGGACAACCAGGAAGGTTATTTCTTTTTAAGCGCAGGCTATTCTAAAGCTACCCGGGTGTATCATTACCGCTTATCTATTTTTGAAAAGCATGATGAAAAATTCAGGAGTATCCGCACGTCTTACCTGGATGAATGGCGCCGCAGCCTGGTGAATACTTATGAAAACCTCAAATATGAACTCATTAAAAATAGAACTGAGCTTCCCAACCCTGCTGTGTATTGTATTGAAACAAATCTTCAATTCCCAATGGAAGAAACTTTACTGCCTATTGCCAAAAGAAGCCTGGTAAAGTACCTGTCACCATCCGTGGGATAAAATAAATGAGAAAAGATTCATCCATTCATTAAAATATACCAGTACCAAGTCCCCACTCTTTTCCTTTTTTTGTTGCCGGAACCCCTTCAGTGATCCATTGAGGTGCAGGTTGCCCTTTCAATAACCAATCAAAATATTGTTGCTCCCTTACCTGAATGTCCTTCCTGTTCTTTCGTTCTACCAGGTTGTGGGCTTCGCCATTATAGTTTAATAACCATACTTTCTTGCCCAGTCTTCTCATGGCTGTGAAAAACTCTATCCCCTGGTACCAGGGCACAGCGCCATCAGCATCATTAGCCATTATTACTAATGGTGTATTGACTTTTTTTAAATGGAAGAAGGGAGAGTTTTCCATATAAAGATCAGGTCTTTCCCAAGGGGTTGAACCAATGCGGCTTTGGCCTTTCTCATATTGTGACTGCCTGTTGTTCCCGCTTTCCCATCTTATACCTCCATAAGCACTAAACATGTTTACCACTGGAGCACCCGCCCATGCAGCCTTAAATAAATTGGTAGCTGTGATCAGGTAGGCCACCTGGTATCCACCCCAGCTTTGACCCTGGATTGCCATATTCTTTCCATCAACCCAGGGCTTGTTGGATAGAGATTTGGCTGCGCTTACAATATAGTTATATGCATCTTTCCCCGGATGGCCTTTGGTATATGAAATATCAGGAGCAACCACCAGGTATCCCCTGCTCACAAAAAAAGGAATGTTCAACCGGCTGGGTGTAGGGGCAGGAGCTGAATAATTGTATAATCCATCACTTAGCTTTTCATAGAAGTAAAAGATAACAGGATATTTTTTGGTAGCGTCAAAATCTTCGGGCTTGTACAAGATGCCTGTACCCGGTTTTCCGTCAAATGTTTTCCATTTGTACAATTCTGCCGTTCCCCAATTAAAAGAAGCCTGTTGAGGATTCAGGAAACTTATTTGTATGCTATTACTATCAGAATATAAATCTTCATTCCTTTTTGCATCAACCGGAGGTAAAAGATAAAGGTCAGGTGATTGGGAGAAGTTTTCTTTAGAGTATAATAAAGTAGATGCCTCTTTTGCTTTTGCCAGGGTATTGAAATTATATTTTCCAAATCCTATGACATGCAAATTGAGGGTATTGCCAAGGGAACCGTATGCATACCCGGTTTGTTTGGTTACCTGGTTTTGCACCTTAAAGTATAATGGTTGTTTAAGGACAAAGAACTTTTCATCCTCATTCAGCCTGACATACCGGTAACTGTTCCTGGTTTTTCGTCCTGATGCAGTTATGTTGACCGGTTTCCGGTTTGCTGCAGGATCTACTTTCCATACATCATACCTGTCATAGATATAAACAGCAGAATCTCCCTGGTGCCATCCCATGACACCGTATGCATTGGGTTCATCAGGCACATCATTCTCCTCATTGTATAACGGAACCGGTATACTGGCAGTGATATTTTTTAATGCCTTACCATTCCATGAAAAATAGTTCCTGGCTTTGTTATCATACAAGAGAATGTATTTGCCGGTAGAAGATGTAAAAACATTTCCGTCGAGATTCTTTTTGATCAATGTAGTTCGACCTGAATGCAAGTCCAATGAATATATATCTCTCTTCCCACCGCCCAGCCATTGGGTTTCCACTCTTCTGCCTGTATCGGTAATGGCTACAAACTGATCACCATCTCCATCATTGGTAGGCAATACGGTTGGCAATCCTTCAGTAACCAGTTGTTGTATCTTTTGCGAGGTAAAATCATATACGCCCAGGAAACTTTTTTTCAATTCTGTTGGCAACCTCAAAAGCTGCTGCGTTTGGAGGTAATCATCCTTATAATTCCAGATATCCAGCTTTACGAGGTCAATATCAATTAAACTGGTATCTTTTGGTGAGGGTATGGGAACTGTACCAAAGAACAGCCTGTTCCCACTCTTACTAAAGTTAACTACCCCATGTTCACTTACTGTCATACCCAGCCGCATGCCAGGCGTGTTCTTATCCAGTAATAAATTAGCACTATCGCCCCCGGACTGGTACAAATACAATCCATAAAATTTTTGTAGTGCGTTGGTAGTCGTATCCCTGTCACCTACAAAAGCTATTTTATCTCCCGCCTCTGTTATAGCAATATTCCTGAAATCATTACCCCCCTTTATTATAGTATCAGGTTTGGACTTCAAAAGGTCATATACTACTACACCATTAACTGATGAAGAGTCTTTTGCATTCCTGGTAATCCTCATCACCAGCTTCTGACCATAGGTATTAAAGTAGTATTCCCCTACATTTTTAAATACCCTATCCTTTCCTTTTATCAGGTTGCGAAGGATAAGATCGCTGCCCTCGGCAGATGCCCCTGCTAATGCAGGATCATCTTCAGCGTCCCAACTATCTCCCTTGCCGGCCTTCACATTTTTAAGATCCGTAACCAGCAGTAATAATGAATCTATAGTTTTTTTTAAGCTGTCCACTGTTTTTATGGTGGCAACTGTACCAGGCTTTGAAGGTTCTTTTTCTTTTTGTATAGCTACCCATCCGGCAGTTTTTTCTGGTGTTTTGAATGATTTGACCCGTGCCCATTTTACAATTTCCTTGGTACCCAATTGCACAATGCCCAGTGTGTCTTTAGGCATTTCCTCTGCCTTTTTCTTTTTGATCTTAGCCTCCCTGGTTTCTTTATATGTTGGCTTTATCCTGAACACCACGTAACGGCTATCATTGGAAATGGACGCATTGTATCCACGGGGCACTTCCATTTTTTGGGCAGTGTCCAATGCGGAAAGGATCATTAGAACAGCATCTCCTTCCTGTGGGGTTACAGAATAAACGATCCATTTGCCATCATTTGAGATCATTCGCTCTCCTATGCTTTGCCATCCATCATACACCGAATGATCAAGAGGGGCTTTCTGGGCAACAACATAAAAGGGGAAGATAATACAACACAGGAAAGACAGAAGCTTCATAAAGTTTGACTTGGCCTTAAAAATAAGCACAGAAGGTCAATCGGAAAATGATTTCTGCCGTGTATAACGAAGTAAGTGGATCATATGAAATGCCACTGCTATGGCAATTAGCCCAAATCCTACATAAAACCATTTACTCAGTTTCTCATTCTCATGATAAATAAGGAATGCCAGCAATATCCCATACACAGGTTCCAGAGTCAGTGTCAGGTTCATGGTAAAAGCTGATATTCTTTTTAATGACCGTATGTAAAGAAAAAATGTCATGATGGTACATACCCAGCTTAATAAAACCAGCCACACCCAATCCATATTGTCTGGTATATAGTGCTTTTCAGGAAAAAAATACTGGTACAAAGGGAGCAATAAGCTTAAACCGGCAAATCCACCGGTAAGTTGGTAAAGTGTGATCTGTTCGGGCGCATAACGATCTACTATTTTTTTATTCAGTACAGACACCAAAACTGTCAGCAAGGCGGAGAGTAGGCCGATGATGATCCCGATAGAAAACTGAACATGCGTGTTATAAATAATAACTATTCCAGCAATGGCAAATAAGCCAAGGAAAATTTCAATGGTATCAAATCTCTTTTTCAGCAACAATGGTTCAATAACAGAAGCCAGTAAAGCCGATGTGGATAAAGTGGTCAGAGCTATGGTTATATTGGCATATTTAATACTTCCGTAGAAACATACCCAGTGCAATGCCTGGGTGAATCCTATGCACCCAATGAGCAATATAGACCTGGCTGGCAGTCTCCTGATTTTGTTCATGAAAAAATAAAGTACCCATAAAGAAATAGTGGTAATTAAAAGCCTGTACCAAACCAGCCATGTCTGGTCCAATGTAATGACCCTTCCGAGCACTCCTGTAAATCCCCATAGAAAAACTGCAGTGTGCAACTGCAGTAAAGCCTTTCGCATGATCAAAGAAACATAAATTCCATAATAACTGCCGGGGCGTATTACTTGATTATCTTTAGCAGGCCATCGTATTGTTCAAATAAAATGTTTGGCATTTAGCTGATTATGGAACCTGTTATAAGCATCAAACACCTGTTCAAGAATTATGGGGACAAGCCTGTATTGAAAGATATTAACCTGGATGTTTTCCCAGGGCAGGTGATCGGGTATATTGGTCCTAATGGGGCTGGAAAAAGCACCACCGTCAAGATCCTTTGCGGATTGCTTACAGACTATGAAGGAGCCGTAAGTGTAAAGGGTTTTGACATACAAAAAGATACGCTTGAAGTGAAAAAGGTCATTGGCTATGTTCCCGAAATGGCTGAATTATATGATGTGCTCACACCCAGAGAGTTCCTTTCATTTATGGGAGCCTTATATGGATTGGATGAAAAGGTATCAGCAGAAAGAATAGTCAAGATGATGGCAGCTTTTGGGCTTTCATCAAACATAGATCAACGCATGGACAGCTTTAGCAAGGGTATGAAGCAAAAAGTGTTGATCGCTTCAGGTCTATTGCATAACCCGGATGTGATTATTCTTGATGAGCCCTTAAGCGGGTTAGATGCCAATAGCGTGATCATCATCAAGGAAATGATCAGTCGCCTGGCACGTGATGGCAAGACCATCTTCTACTGTAGCCACATGATGGATGTGGTGGAAAAGGTCAGTGACCGCATTGTACTGATAGATGATGGAAGAATCATTGCCGATGGTAGCTTTGAGGAATTAAAACAGCAACAAGGCAATAAAAGCCTGGAACAGATCTTTGCCAATCTCACCAGCAACCATTCTTTATCTACTACAGCAGATGACCTGGTCAAAGCTTTGGAGAATTGAATAACTGAAGATATCTGAAGTAACGAAAGCCTGTAAACAATCCATAATAACTGATGAATCCTGTCAATAAAGTTTTTTTAAAGCTGGTTCTGCTTCCCTCCTTTATATATAAAAGAATGGGTGTAAACCTCGCTCAATTAAATTCCATTCTACTCACTAAGCTGATCATGGATGACAGGCGGCCTAATACCATACAGCAGACGAGGACCCGGAACAAAGGCGAACAAGTGTCTATGGCTACTCTGGGCACCATGCTCATGAGCGGACTGATTGGCCTGGTGTATTTATTCGCATTTTCCATTGGTGCCAACCTGGTCACCAGCCTTACTATTTATTTCTCCATGTTCTTTTTCATGCTGTCCGCTACCCTCATATCTGATTTCACTTCAGTGCTGATAGATGTCAGGGACACCTTCATTATTTTGCCAAAACCAGTGGATGACATGACCTTGCTGGTCTCCAGGCTATTACATATCCTTATCCATATTTCGAAGATCGTGTTGCCTATGAGTCTTGCAGGTTTGGTTTACATCATTATGAATGTAAGCATTCCTGCCGCCCTCTCATTTTTATTAATGGTCCTTTTTACAACAGCTTTTGCCATTCTTTTTATCAATGCAGTTTATATTGGCATACTTAAAATAACCACGCCTCAAAAGTTCCAGTCTGTCATCAGTTACATCCAGATCATTTTTGCCATAGTCATCTATGCCAGTTACCAGGTTTTTCCGAGGATCATCAATCGTTTTGAGCTGGGCACGTTGGATCTTTCCCTGCAAAAGGGAATCCTTTTTTACCCACTTTACTGGTTAGCCTGCACCTGGAAGTGGTTGTACACATTTCATGTATCGGGAAAAGAAATTATAGCTACCCTTTTGGGCATTTTACTGCCATTCATCAGTATTTATATCGTGGTGAAATATTTGGCCCCTTTTTTTAATAATAAGTTGGCCTTACTGTCATCCGGAAGCAGCACCGTTTCCGCCACCAATAAAAAGAAAACCACGGCAGCAAAGCGTTTTGATTATCCATTGATGTTGAGCAAATTGTTTACGACCTCCCCTACGGAAAAAATGGGTTTTTTATTCTGTTGGAAAATGACTTCCAGGAGCAGGGATTTTAAATTAAAGGTCTATCCTTCTATTGGTTACCTGGCTGTGTACGTGGTGATAATGTTCATGAATACAAAATCTATGGACCTGCAGGAATTAAGAGATGAAAGTATCAAAAGCAGGATACTGGTTATATCAGCCATATATTTTACCAGTTTCATTCTTACCATGGCTATCACACAGGCTGTATATTCAGACAAGTATAAATCTGCCTGGATATATTACATCACTCCTGTGGCAAAGCCTGGAACTATAATACTGGGTGGCGCCAAAGCGGCTATTATGAAATTCTATATCCCGATTGTAGTTTTTGTAACGCTTGCCGGATTGATCCTGATTGGCCCGAAAGTATTGCCGAATATTATCCTTGGATTATTTAATGAATTATTGATTGCTACCCTGCTGGTCTATGCAGGTAATAAGCTTTTCCCATTTTCAATGCATCAGAATACCAATGTAAAAGCGGGTGCCCTGTTGAGGAATTTCTTTGTGCTTTTGATTTCAGCGATCATAGCATTGGGGCATTTTTTTATTTATACCATTATGCCGGTAGTGCTTATAGGTGTTATTCTTTCTATAATAGCCACCTGGCTTATCATGGACAGCATTCGCAATATTTCATGGAAAGCCATAAAAAGTAGTTACAGGGAAGACTAAGACTCTTCGGCTATACTAGCATCCAGCTTACTTTTTACCCGGCGCCTGTAATTGGTGAACATGCTGTACCAGCGCAGTTTTAATACACCCAATATACCTTCCTTCACGATGCCCTTGCTCATTTTTGATTCTCCGTACTTACGGTCCTCAAATTGAATAGGCACCTCCTTAAGCTTAAAACCCAATTTCCAAGCTGCAAATTTCATCTCTATCTGGAAGGCGTATCCCACAAAATGGATCTCATCCAGGTTAATGGTTTCCAGCACTTCCCTCTTATAGCACATAAAGCCAGCTGTCTGGTCTTCCACAGGCATCCATAAGATCAGCCGGGTATAGAGAGATCCTCCTTTTGATAAAAGTATTCGGTTACGTGGCCAGTTTTGAACACCACCACCTTTTATATAGCGTGAACCAATGGCGACATCTGCCCCACCGTTTTTACAGGCATCATAAAGTCTCGGCAGATCCGAAGGGCTGTGGGAGAAATCAGCATCCATTTCAAAAATGTAACCATATTCTCTTTTGATGCCCCATTTGAAACCATGAATATAAGCGGTTCCCAATCCCAGCTTTCCCCTTCTTTCTTCTAAGAAAACACTGTTCGGAAATTGAGATTGGTAGGTTCGCACAATATCAGCCGTGCCATCAGGAGAGCCATCATCAATCACCAGTATATGAAAATCCTGGTTCAGGTCATGAATGGCCTGTATGATAGGGCCAATATTTTCCCTTTCATTATAAGTTGGTATAATAACAAGTTTGTCCAAAAGGCTCTAGAACTTTTTTAGCATGATGCGGGTGTACATTTCTGTAAGCTTCTGCTTGGTATTCATTGGAAATTCACCCTTCATCATCCAGTCATAATATTGAGGCTCGGCTTTCAGAACATCAGCTACAGGCCTGCCCTTATGTTTTCCAAAGTTAAACACTTCCACCCCTTTATCATTGAAGGCAAAACGACGGGCAAAATCAATGATCGGTTCCTCACCAATGGCTTTGATAATACTATCTACGTTATTACCCAGTTGAGGATATTTTTCTAATTGCGCACTTAATATTTCAGCTGTGGCCACTGCATCTACTTCAGCGCCATGTGCTCCCTCGAGGGATTTATTGCAATAAAATCTATAGGCTGCCGATAATGTTCGCTGTTCCATTTGATGAAAGATCTTCTGAACATCGATCACCTTACGGCCTTTCATATCAAATTCCACATCTGCCCGTATAAATTCTTCCATCAACATGGGAATGTCAAGCCGGTAGGCGTTGTAACAGGATAGGTCACATCCATCCAAAAACTGCCTGATGTCATGAGCAGCCTGTTTAAAGGTCGGGGCATCTTTCACCATTTCATCCGTGATACCATGAATTTCGCTAATGGATGCCGGAATAGGGATCTGTGGATTAATGATCTTTCTTTTCACGGTTCTGTTTCCATCAGGCAACACTTTTACAATGGCAATTTCTACTATTCTATCAGCACTGACGTTGGAGCCCGTGGCTTCAATATCTATAAAGGCCAGGGGTTTCTTTAACTGTAACATTTGCAGCGGGTTCTTAAAATGGGTAAAGGTAAAGTTTTGTGTTATTCAGGACGAAGTTAATGACTTGCACCTGTTATTTCTTTAGCAAATGATTCAGTGTCCAGGCCATCATAATTACCTGAGCTCATAAAAACCACTACTGCATTTTTATAATCATTGCTGTACAACCAGTCTTCCAACTCCTTTCGTTCATTGATCACAGCCAACCCTTTTTTCTGAAAACCTTTTTGTACGGAATCTTTAGGCAGGTCAGGCATTCTTTTGATCTCCAATGCATGCCTGCTATAAAATACCGCGGCCCAATCTGCCTTTTCCATCACACCTTCATATTCTTTCATAAAGGCTTCATTTAAGCTGCTATAGGTATGCAACTCCAACACGGCTATCAAAGATTTGTCAGGGAATTGTTGTTTTAAAGCATCTATGGTAGCCTTTACTTTTGATGGGGCATGCGCAAAATCACGGTAAAATAAAGTTTGTTCATTTTTAGATAACAATTCCAGCCGCTTAGAAGCACCGGTAAAGCTGCTGATGGCCCTGGTAAATTCCAACGCAGTTACATCTAATTGCTGACACACCAACCAGGCAGCATGCATATTCAATAAATTATGATCTCCAAAAACTTTAAGCGAGATTTCCTGATCTTCAATGGTTACTTTAGTTTCTCCATTTTTGATCTCATGTGCAGGCACCCTATAAGGATGATAATGAATGTCTGTGCGGGCATGGGTCTCTACCAATTCTTTTAATATAGCATCTGTATCATTATAGATCAGGTGACCGCCTTTTTCAATTTTATCAATGAATATCCTGAACTGTTCCAGGTAGTTGTCAAAAGTGGGAAATACATTGATATGATCCCAGGCAATCCCTGTAATAACAGCAATATGTGGAAACAGGAAGTGGAATTTGGGTCGTTTTTCAATGACACTCGCTGGATATTCATCTCCTTCGCAAACAATTACAGGTGCATCCGTTATTTTAACAGATTGATCAAATCCCTGCAACCTTGCTCCTACCAGGTAATCAAATTCTTTATTGGCTGATCTTAACACATGCATGATCATAGAGGTAGTGGTGGTCTTTCCATGACTGCCTCCCACTATCACCCTTGTCTTTTCCCGGCTCTCCTGGTAAATATATTCTGGAAATGAATAAATCGGAATGCACAGTTCCCTGGCCTTTAACAGCTCCGGGTTATCAGCCCTGGCATGCATTCCCAGTATCACGGCATCAAGTGATGAATTGATGAGTTCTGGGTCCCAGCCCATTTCCCGGGGTAAAATACCCTCCTTCTCCAGGTTACCCTTTGCCGGTTCAAAGATTTCATCATCACTACCTGTAACTTGGTATCCTTTTCGCTTTAAAGCTATGGCTAGTTGGTGCATTACACTGCCACCAATGGAGGTAAAATGTATTTTCATGGTTGATTTAAATGGTTTGGATAAGTAAGCAATAGCCGTCTAACCTGCTTTTATAGGCTTTTGACCGAAGAATAGGGTTTACAGGGCCAACATGGGTTTTAAATGTAATTTTCATGGCTATATTTGCATAATAAGCGGCAAATTAAGCCGTTTTAATCCAAACTAGTTATTATGAAAAACAAATTGCTTTACCTGACCGTGTTGATCCTGACTAGCCTGGTCTTTGCTTCCTGTGCAGGTTCCCGTTATGGTTGTCCTGCCACAGCCTCTGCCAAAACACCTGTAATTGAGAAGCATAAGGTTTAATCATTAAAAATTGTTGTGTATGCATTGGATTCATCTCACCGATGAAGAGCAGTTGAAAAAGATCATTAGCAATTCTCAAAATAAGCCCCAGGTTATATTCAAACATAGCACCCGCTGTTCTATAAGCTCTGTTGCATTGCAACGCCTGCAAAAAGTAGATCAGCCCTCGAATATTGACTTTTACTTCCTTGACCTGATCGCTTATAGAGCACTTTCCTCAAAGATCTCTGAAGTGTTTGGCGTGTATCATGAATCTCCACAGGTACTTGTCATTAAAGACGGGCAATGTATCTATGATGAAAGCCATCTGAGTATCTCCATGGAGGATATCCTGGATAGCGCTCACGCTGCATAAACAATACCTGACAATATTTTTACCAGGGAGCCCGGCACGCTCCCTTTTCTCGTTATACAATTTCATTAATAACTTGTCTGGCGGCCGGTAGTTATATGGGTCTGTATGTACCCGATTACTTTCCTTGCTTTCCTGTAGCTTTGTTTACTTAACGCGCTTAACATTAATACTATGATACGTAATGCAACCGCCGTTTGGAACGGCTCTGGAAAAGAAGGCAATGGACAATTGACCACTCAAAGCACAGTTTTAAAGGACACCCAGTACTCATATCTCTCCCGTTTTGAGAATGGCGTAGGCACAAACCCTGAAGAACTGGTAGCAGCAGCACATGCTGGTTGTTTTACAATGAAATTGAGCTTTGTTTTGGGTGAAGCAGGCTTTACTCCGGAAAAGCTGGAAACTAAATGTGATATCACTTTTGAAAATGGTGCTGTCACCAAATCACACTTAACCGTTACCGGTAAGGTTCCAGGAATCTCCAAAGAAAAATTTGATGAAGCAGTAAAGAATGCAGAGCAAAACTGCCCTATTTCCAAGCTGCTGAACACGGAGATTTCTGCCGAAGGCACACTTTCATAAATTGAGAAAGCCGCTACAAGCGGCTTTTTTTATTTCCTTTTGTAGAAATACAGGTTCACACTGCTGGCAAAGCCCTTCTCACTCAATGTATAGTAGCCGGTGTTATCAGCAGCAAAGGTCACTGCTTCCCCCATGGGTTCCATTTTATACGGCAAACTAGTATAACCCTTTCCCAATGCCTGCAGAATACTTTCCTGGGCACCACGGGTATAATGCAGAATAGCAGGATATGTCTTTATCAATAGTTCTTTACCATCTGCCGACATGCAGGCGGACACTACACCCCCATAAGGTAATGTTCCCACCTGCCTTGCTGTATTAATGGCTGTATAAGAATACGGAAAGGACAATTGATATATCCTGGATTGATTATCCCTTTTGGAGAAGATATATATATCTTTTGAGGCCTCATCTACCAAAAAAGCTTCTGCGTCATGCGATCCATCCTCATAAGTAAATCGTATGGAATGAAAGGAAGTTATAGTATCAGTATTCTTTCCAGGTTCAGGAAATGTATAGATCGTATAATCACTGTACACCTGGTTATTATCGCCTATGTCTGCAATATAAAGGTCAGTGCCGGAAAGGGTCATATCCTCCCAATCGCGGTTCATGGCTCCCTTTATAAACATGCTTTTCAACACTTTGCCGTCATGGCCAATCAGGTAGATAGCAGCGGGATTGCCACTATCTTCCTGTCCCCACAGGTAGCCAGCATTCACCTTACTGTCAGCAATACCCGATATCTCTGTAATAATAGGTAAAACGGGCTTCATTACAGGTACTGAATCATAAAGTGGTGCCGGCGCAGGTGCTGATGATTTTTGACAGGAGGTAAAAGAAACCACAGGTATATACAAGGGTAGCAATAAATAACTTGCAGGCAAGTGCTTACGAATCAGCCTCAGTAAAGCCATTTTCATCATAGAAAAATACATTCAATTTTATAAATAGATACCAGCGCCTGCTTTATGCCCATGTTTTTTGAATATTTCGGAAAAATACTAAGAAGAATTACTTACATAGCATAGAATTTTTTTATGTACTTTATACGAGATTTATATATTGCAATCCGAAACCTTTCTCTATGAATTTTGAAGCATTAGTAAACGGCGAGCTTTATTCATTTTATTTTATAAAAGATACCACTGTGTTAGTTTCCTCGGCTAAAGCAGAATATATACTTTACAAAAAGAAACTATGGCATTGTGCAGATGAAATTCCTCAGAGCTTATTAAATATGCTTGGTTCAGCTATAGAGAGCCACGCAAATGCCTCTGCCATCTGATGCTATAGATATTTGTACACAGCTTTTTTATAAGCTGCCAGTTCTTCAAGGGTAGAGAATTCATCAAATTTTTGGTGCTGTCCCTGCATCTTCCTCACCAAATTCACTTTCTCGCCATTTACAATGGTGCTCTTGGCACGTTCAAAAATAGTATCCAGTTCTTTTGTGTTGCTTATGGTTTGCAACTCCTCTATTTTAGAAACGTCTATGGTGTATTCCTGCATTGTTTTAGGTTGATTTTAATTAGCAGGGCAAATTTATTACCCAATTCGTTCTTACCTTACAAATGACAGCCTGGAACATGGTATGAAAATGGTACAATTTTAAGAAATATCAAATTATGGACGTTATCATACAATCTCTTGGATTTAAAGCGGGTGAGCAACTGGAATCTTATATTAAGGACAAGCTTGAAAAATTAACCCCCAATGATCATATTGTCAGGGCGAATGTGACCTTGTTTTTAGGACCAGATAAGGCCACTCCAAATACCTATTGCGAGATCAGGCTGGAAGTACCCGGAAACGATTTGTTTATTAAAGAAAACAGCCCTGAATTTGAGCAATCTGTTGACTCCGCTGTGAACAAACTGCAAGGTATGCTTAGAAAGGCTAAAGAAAAGCAACAGGACCAATGGCAGGGTAAAGCTTAATGATCTTAGTGAAATAGTAGCAAAACCCCTCCCCCAGGGGTTTTGTTTTTAGGTCACAAACCATCAATAGGAACAATTCCATAAAATCCTTCTATCATGAGTTATGAGGAAATGGCTATAAAGGAGCTCAGAGCATGGCAATGTGAAATGGTCAGTAGTCCTTCCTTTTTTAACCGCCTGTCAAAAAAGATACAGGTGAAGATGAACAGCTATATTCCCGAAAAGGTGCACCAGGTGATCACCGCCACTATTAAGCAAATGATCAGGGGTGTTTTATTTGGAGCACGCCAGGTCACTAAACAAAGTTCTCCCATTCAAAATCTCCAGGAAACAGAAGAAGCAGTAGAAAAACTGATACGTAATTATAAACATACAGCATCTGTTGAAGGTGGAGTGACAGGAGCAGGAGGCATTCTTATGGGTTTGGCAGATTTTCCATTATTACTGGCCATCAAGATCAAGATGCTTTTCGATATTGCCACCCTGTATGGCTATGACGTGCAGGACTATAAAGAAAGAGTTTATCTGCTACATATTTTCCAATTGGCTTTCAGCAGCCATGAGCACCGCAACCATGTGTACCAGGAAATGAACAACTGGGACTACCAAAAAGAACAATTGCCAGATGACATTAACCAATTTGACTGGCGCAGTTTTCAACTGGAATACAGGGATTACATAGACCTGGCTAAAATGGCGCAGCTGGTTCCAGGAATAGGTGCTGTAGTGGGTGTGGTAGTCAACTACAAACTGGTCAAAAAACTGGGACATACTGCCATGAATGCATACCGAATGCGCTACTTTCAACAACAACGATCCATTACAACTTCCATAAAATAAACATTACCAATGCGCCTACGAGAGTATTTGTA
>JAEZLJ010000122.1 GCA_023415275.1 Bacteroidota bacterium | reverse complement strand
TTTACAGCATGTATAATTTAAAACCCGTAGGCAAATATCTTTTCGAGGTGTGCCAGACAGGGCCCTGCATGCTGAAAGGGAGTGATGACATTATCCATTATATCAAGGAAAAGTTGGGTATTGGTGTGGGAGAGACGACCAGCGACGGACTGTTCACTTTAAAGACCGTGGAATGCCTGGGAGCTTGTGGCTATGCGCCAATGATGCAGATGGGAAAGCATTATAAGGAACATTTGACCCGTGAGAAAGTGGACCAGATCATTGACGAATGCAGGAGAACAGCAGCACAGAATAATTAAATAATCAATATTAATTAGTAAGAGGTCGGGATGTGTATTTTATATTTTGACCTTTCACTTTTGACTGTAAAAGATGGGCCGAAAATTATTATTAGATAAAGCACATATAGAAGGCATCCGCTACTATGATGTTTACCGTCAGAATGGTGGTTATGCAGCCGTGGAGAAGGCGTTTAAGATGGCGCCTGCCGATATAGTGGAAGAGGTGAAGAAAAGCGGATTGAGAGGAAGGGGTGGAGCCGGTTTTCCTACAGGTATGAAATGGAGCTTCCTGGCCAAACCTGAAGGAGTGCCCCGTTACCTGGTATGTAATGCTGATGAATCAGAACCCGGCACTTTCAAGGACCGCTACCTGATGGAGTTCATTCCGCACCTGCTGATAGAAGGTTTGATCATCTCCTCTTTTGCTTTAGGATCTAACAGAACTTACATATATATACGCGGCGAGTACGCCTGGATCGTGGATATACTGGAGCAGGCCATTGCTGAAGCTAACCAGGCAGGTTTCCTGGGTAAAAATATCCTGGGTACCGGCTTTGACTGCCAGATCTATGTGCAGCGGGGTGCGGGTGCATACATCTGTGGTGAAGAAACAGCCCTGCTTGAAAGCCTGGAAGGCAAAAGAGGCAACCCTCGCATCAAGCCTCCATTTCCTGCTGTAAAAGGATTGTATGATTGTCCTACGGTGGTGAATAATGTAGAAACACTGGCAGCGGTAGTGCCTATTTTAAATATTGGCGGTGAAGAGTATGCGAAGATCGGGGTGGGCAGATCAACTGGTACTAAGTTGATCTCAGCTTGCGGTAATATCAATATGCCAGGCATTTACGAAATAGATATGACCATATCCGTGGAGGAATTCATTTACAGTGATGAATACTGTGGTGGTATTCCTAACGGAAAGAAATTGAAGGCTTGCATCCCCGGTGGATCATCAGTTCCCATCCTGCCTGCCAACCTGTTGCTGAAAACAGCTAAAGGTGAGCAAAGGATGATGACCTATGAAAGCCTGGCAGATGGAGGCTTTGCCACCGGTTCCATGATGGGATCTGGAGGTTTTATTGTGCTGGATGAAGATCAATGCGTGGTAAGGCATACCATGACGCTGGCACGTTTCTACCGTCATGAAAGCTGCGGCCAGTGTTCGCCCTGCCGCGAAGGAACAGGATGGATGGAAAAGATCCTGCACAATATTGAATACGGTAAAGGAAAGATGAGTGATATAGACCTGCTTTGGGATATTCAGAGTAAGATCGAAGGAAATACCATTTGCCCGTTGGGTGATGCGGCTGCATGGCCCGTGGCTGCAGCCATCAGGCATTTCCGTGACGAGTTTGAATGGCATGTGCTGAATCCTGAAGAATCGCAGAAGAGAAACTTTGGATTGGCGAGGTATGCGGATCCGTTGGAAGTGGCGGTAGGGTAGAAGTCAAAAGTCAAAAGTAAAAAGTAAAAAAATGGAAGTTGCTAATTGCTTTTGAGTGGAGACCAGGTTTATGAATCTTGAAAATTTTTTAGAAGAACCTGACAAACCATATAATATAAGACATAGGTGCTTCTTTTTTGCAAGGGATGTTATCCAATTTGTAAAAGATAGCAAATATGATAAAGTATATTATTCATTGTTTGACCAGTTAATACGAAGTGCAAGTTCAGTAGGGGCAAACATTGTAGAAGGGAAGGCAGGAAGTTCTAAAAAGGATTGGAAAAACTTTTACATCATAGCACTGAAGTCAGCTAATGAAGCTAAATACTGGCTGTGTTTGATTAGAGAAACTGTAGAAATTGATAAACATCGAATAGAAGGGCTATTGAAAGAAGCAGATGAAATTTCGAAAATAATAGCCAGCATCATTGTGAAAGTAGGATAGTGAGATCAGAGTAAATATTTTGACTTTTTAATTTTGACTTTTGACTTAAAAAGATGGCTGAAGAAAAAAAACTATTCAAAGTAACCATAGACAACATCACCACGGAGGTGGAGCCAGGGACGACGATTCTGCAGGCAGCGAGGAAGATAGGCGGTGATATTGTGCCACCTACCATGTGTTATTACAGCAAGCTGAAAAATACAGGTGGGTATTGCCGCACCTGCATGGTGAGGGTTGCTGCGGGATCTACAGCAGATCCACGTCCAATGCCCAAGCTGGTAGCTTCATGCCGTACTAATGTAATGGATGGTATGATCGTAGAGAACATTACCAATCCTACGGTACTGGAGGCCAGGAAAGGCGTGGTAGAATTCCTGTTGATCAACCATCCTTTGGACTGCCCAGTCTGCGACCAGGCGGGAGAATGTGACCTGCAGGACCTGAGCTATGCGCATGGTACTGAAGGCAGCCGCTTTGAATTTAAAAAGCGAACCTTTGAACGTATAGACCTGGGACCTTATATCCAGCTCCACATGACAAGATGCATTCTATGCTACAGGTGTGTGCATACAGCCAACCAGGTGGCAGGAAAAAGAGAGCATGGCGTTTTGGATAGAGGAGATCATGCCCAGATAGCTACCTATATCAAGGAATCTTTGGACAGTGAATTAATAGGCAACGTGATAGACGTTTGCCC
>JAEZLJ010000119.1 GCA_023415275.1 Bacteroidota bacterium | reverse complement strand
AACCTAGACAGACAGAACCAAAATCTGTAGTGCTACCGTTACACCATAGCTCAAACTCAACCTATAATGATCCTGCGATCAAAAAGGAGTGCAAAAATAAAGGCACAGGCAAGATGAACCAAATTTTTTAATAGATTCCTGAAATCTAAGCCCGTGTTTATAAAAAATAATAAGCTTTAGGCTACAACTGCTGGCAGATTAGAAATAACTACATTTATAAAAAACCTTTATGCCTTTTGACCGTCGCAATTTTTTACAAAAAGCGGGTATTGCCACAGCCACAGCTTTTTTCAGTAGCCTTGTACAACCATCCTGGAGTAGAAATCTTGACAGGGCAATAAAGGATTGTGAACATTTAACTGCCGATGAAATGGCCGATGACGAAGAGTTTTGGTATTATATACAGCAGTCTTTCACTGTTTCTCCTGCGATCATCAACTTAAATAATGGAGGAGTATCTCCAGCTCCAAAAACAGTGCAGGATGCCATGAAGCGGTATTATGATTATTGCAATGAAGCTCCCAGTTATTATATGTGGCGCATCCTGGACCAGGGAAGGGAGACACTAAGAGGCAACCTAGCAAAGATGGCGGGGTGTTTAAAAGATGAAATTGCAATTAACAGGAACTCATCAGAAGGATTAGAGACCGTAATATTTGGTCTTAACCTGAAGCCCGGAGATGAGGTAGTAGTAGCCAAACAGGATTATCCAAACGTGGTCAATGCCTGGAAGCAAAGAGAATTAAGGGATGGGATCAAGATCAATTGGATCAACCTGGAGTTGCCATCTGAGGACAAAACCTACCTGATCCGGCAATATGTAAACGCATTTACAGCAAGAACAAAAGCGGTTAACATTACGCATATCATCAATTGGAATGGGCAAATAATACCGGTTAAGGAGATAGCAGAAGAAGCGCATAAAAGAAATATTGAAGTGTTGGTTGACGGGGCTCATAGCTTCGCTCATTTCGATTTTAAGATCCCGGATCTCAATGCTGATTATTTTGCAACCAGTTTGCATAAATGGCTCTATGCGCCAATTGGTAGTGGAATGCTCTACGTAAGGAAAGAAAAGATCAAAAACCTATATCCTTTATTTGCAGGGGATAACCCATTAAAAGATGATATAAGAAAGTTTGAGAATTTAGGTACCCGTCCATTTTATATAGAGCAAGCTATAGGCAAAGCTCTTGAGTTTCATGATATGATAGGAAGTGAGCGAAAAGAAAAACGGTTACACTATCTTAAGAATTACTGGATGGAAAAGGTTAAAGATATTCCGAAAGTAAAAATCCATACTTCCCTGGATCCGAAATGGGGATGTGCTATCGGGATAGTTTCTGTGGAAGGAAAGAAACCATCTGAATTAGATTCTTTCTTATTTGATAAATACAAAGTACATACTACTTCGATAGAGTGGGAAAATATTAAAGGTGTCAGGATAACTCCCAACGTTTATACAACCACTAAAAATCTCGATGTATTAGTGAATGGCATTGCGAATTTTGCCAAGGCCTAAGGTTATAAAATATTCATGTCGGATTTACTAAAAAGAAAGATCACTCTTTTACAGGCTACCTCTATCAATATGATTGATATGGTGGGTATAGGACCATTTGTGGTCATTCCACTGGTTATTGGGTATTTTAATAGTTCCTTATATATATGGGCATGGGTGTTTGGGGCATTGATAGCCTACCTGGATGGTATGATCTGGAGTGAGTTGGGTGCTTCTTTTCCTTTGGCTGGAGGAAGCTATAATTTTTTAAGGGAAGCTTATGGAAGGAGAGGAGGAAAGCTTATGAGCTTTTTATTTGTCTGGCAAACATCCATACAGGCACCGTTGGTGGTAGCTTCAGGATCCATAGGTTTTGCTCAATATGTAAAATATTTAGTGCCTCTCAATTTTTATGAGGAAAAACTGGTTTCAGTAGGTGTTATAGTTTGTCTTGTAATATTGCTTTACAGAAAAATTGAGACTATTGGAAAATTGTCAGTACTTCTATGGGTAGGAGTAATGATTACTATCATATGGATCATTGCCGGTGGATATACGCATAGGCAAATACCTTTTCATTTTCTTCCAGATGATTATAGCTGGTTTTTTAAAGCGGCTTTCTGGGTGGCTTTGGGACAAGCCAGTGTAAAAACCATCTATAGTTACCTGGGCTATTATAATGTTTGTCATTTAGGAGGGGAGATCATTCAACCTCAAAAGAATATACCGAGGAGTATTTTTATTTCCATTACCGGGATTGCCATATTATATCTTTCAATGAACATTAGCATTGCAGGAGTGATACCATGGCAGGAAGCCCAGAATTATTCTTTCATAGTAAGTGTATTTATAGAAAGAATCTACGGCACCGGGGCAGCAAAAATAGCTACATTGTTAGTGTTATGGGTGGCGTTTGCGTCTCTTTTTGCCGTGTTATTAGGCTATTCAAGGGTGCCCTATGCAGCTGCACTTGACAATAATTTTTTCAGGGTATTTAAAAGGCTTCATCCCACGAAGGATTTCCCTTATATATCCCTGCTATTTATTGCGGGTTTAGGGATCATATTTTCCCTGAGCTTTTCACTCAAAGGAGTGATCAGTGCCATCCTGGCCATGCGCATCCTTGTGCAGTTCATTGCGCAATCGGTAGGGGTGGTGCTGCTTAGGAAAAGAAATAAAGAAAAGGTATTGCCATTCAGCATGTGGTTTTATCCAATACCTGTTGTAACGTCTATTTTAATATGGTTGTTTATATTTTTTTCTACAGGCTGGTTTGCTCTATGGGGTACAGTA